>DATHPL010000361.1:0-2936 GCA_035483915.1 Bradyrhizobium sp. | reverse complement strand
GGTCGCCACGCGCGAGACCTGGAGCGGCATCATCGTGAATTGGCCCGCCGACAACGGCCGTCGCCTGCCGGTCGAATTGTCGGGATTGCCGATCCATGATGGGCAGCGAAACTTTGTCGGCTACCGGGGCTTTGGCGTCTGCCGCGATCTCGAAGGCCTGACGCGGCTCGATGCCCTTCGCAGTCAGGAATTCTTCAACGATCCGCCATCTGCGGACATGATGTCGCCTGAAATTGGCCGCGCCGTCGCGGGAACTTGGGCGGCGGCTGCGCCCCCGCCCCACGTTCCCGACCCCAGCGCTGATGTGATTGCACCTGCTTCTTTGACTGCATCTGCTTCGTCCGACACAGCCCAATTAACCCATTTGGAAACGCCGGTGGAAACGCCCAACGAATTTCAGGAAGTGCCGCCGCCTGTCTCACCGAACGTCGTTCCGTTCCGCCCCCTCGGGGAGACACGCGCACCGGTGCTGACGCCGGTCGAAAACAGCGCCTTCAACGAGCTCGCCCGGCAGTTGTCGGCGCGGCTGGAGAGCGACGACGAAACCGCCGAACCATCCGATGCTCCTCAGGCTGTTGCCGCGCCGTCCGTGAAAACGGAAGCGATTGAGATCGCCGTCAGGCCGCCGACCTGGCTGGCCGAGCCCGAGCCGCCGGCGCGCGCCGAGAGCAAACGCGACAAGATGCTGTTCGACCTTCTGCCGACCGGCGTGATGATCTACCGGCTCGATCGCCTGCTCTATGCCAACCAGGCGTTCCTCGAACGCATGGGCTATCCCAGCCTGCACGCGCTGGAGCAGGCCGGCGGCGTCGATGCGCTTTATGTCGAACCCGGCGTTTCAAGCGCCAGCAGCACGTCGGACACCGGCACTCCCGTCAGGATCTCTTCTCCGGAAGCACCATCGGCCGGCGCCATCGACGCGCGGCTTCATACCATCAGCTGGGATAATGACAGCGCGCTGGCCTTGATGTTTGCCGGCGCATTTGCGGAAAACGCGGCCCCGGCGCCGGTGGTTGAACTGCCCGTCCCCGCCGCACCGGAGCCGTCCGCTGTCGGTCATGCCAATGCAGAAGAACTCGCCGCGATCCTCGACACGACGGCCGACGGCATCTTGATGTTCGATGCGCAGGGCAACATCAATTCCTGCAACCGCAGCGCCGAGGCCCTGTTCGGCTTCGACGGCACCGCGCTGACGCAGCAGAACCTCGCCACTTTGTTTGCCCCGGAAAGCGGAAGTATCGTCAAGCAGTATCTCGACAGCCTCAACGGCACCGGTGTTGCGATCCTTGTGGAAGACGGCCGCGAGGTTCTGGGCCGCGTTCGCGGCGGCGGCCTCGTTCCGCTGTCGATGACCATGGGACGGACGCGAGCCGACGGTCCGAATTTCTTTGCGGTGTTACGCGATCAGTCACAGTTCAAGAACAGCGAAAACGAATTGCGCGAAGCGCGGCGACTGGCCGACCGCACCGCCAACGCCAAAGCCGATCTGCTGGCACGGATCAGCCATGAAATCCGTACACCGCTGAACGCCATCATCGGCTTTGCCGACGTAATGATCAGCGAACGTTTTGGCGCACTCGGCAACGAACGCTATGTCGAATACATGAAAGATGTCCGCACCTCTGGCCAGCGCGTGATCGCGGTCCTCGACGACCTGACCGATCTCAGCCGCATCGAGACCGGCAAGCTCGACCTTGCCTTCACCAGCCAGAACCTCAACGACCTCGTCGAAAGCTGTGTTGCGATGATGCAGCCCCAGGCTAGCCGCGAGCGCATTATCATCCGTACCTCGCTGGCGCAGATGCTGCCGCCGGTCGTGGCGGACGGCCCGGCGCTGCGCCAGATCACCATGAACCTGATCGGCAACTCGATTCATCTCACCAATGCCGGCGGTCAGGTGATCGTTTCCACCGCGCTGACCGATTTCGGCGAAGTGGCGCTGCGGATCCGCGATAGCGGTCCCGGACTCAATGACAACGAGGTGGCAGCGGCGATGGAGCCGTTCCGCCAACAGGCCCCGCTGGATGAATCGCCGGAGGCCGCTGTCAGCCTGTCACTGACGAAAGCACTGGTCGAAGCCAACCGCGCGCAATTCAATATCAAGACCGGCACGCGCTCCGGCACCCTGGTGGAAGTGGTGTTTTCGCAGGCGATGGCGAAACCATAAGACGCGAGGTAGGCACCTGGTTTATGCTCAACACTAGCCACGCAACCGGCAAACCTGCCGTCGTTGAGCCACGTTAGATCAGAAACCTGCCTTTAAATAGCTTCTGTAGCCGAGAGCCCATGTAAGAGTTGTGCCATTCGCATCGATTTTTCCGACTGCCGCCTTGGTGTGCGCGTGACCCCAATTCCTAGGACTTCAGCGCCGCAATTGCGCGATCGATCAAGGATTGCTGATAGCGATAAAACATCTCATCGCCCATCGGCGTCACGAACGAGCTCACCTCGCGTTGGCAGCGACGGTGCAGTTCGGTCAAACGCCGCAAGATATCTGCTCGGCGGTCGGCAGAACTATTTTGTCCTGGAGACTGCCGCGACGAACCGGGCTCAAGTTGGCTGGAAAGGCGTTGAATTTCGCCTTCGAGCTTTTCTCGCGCCGCATCAATTCTCCAAAGTCGAAATCTACTCAGTCCTCGCATCCCGTTAAATAGCGCGGTCGCCGCCATGAGCAAATACACCCAGTAGACCGGCGACATTAGATTAACTGCCCAAGGGAAATATCGATCGGCGAATTGCATTTCTCCCGTGGCAAAGAATTGCCTGGCTTCGGGCGCCAAAGGGACAGTGGCTGCTGAGCTTGTCCAAGCCGGCGGATTGCTCTTTATAAAATCTGGAATTTCCGCGCTGAGGAGCGAAAGAAACGCGATCCGGTCCGCACGCTTGGCGCATGAACTCGCGATTAACAGTGTGTTGACCTGCGGAGTGAGCTTGTC
>DATHPL010000360.1:0-3555 GCA_035483915.1 Bradyrhizobium sp. | reverse complement strand
TCAGCTCCTGGAGGCGATCGCGACCGGCAAGACCGATGGTGGGCTCGGCATGGCGCTGCGCTGGCTCAAGCCGCTGGAGCAGGGGTTCGACGTCAAGATCACGGCGGGGACGCATGGCGGCTGCATGCGCGTACTTACGCGCACCGACTCCGGCGTGAACAGGCTCGAGGACCTCAAGGGCAAAGCCGTTGCGGTCGGAGATTTTGCCGGACCCGACAAGAATTTCTTCTCGATCCAGCTCGCCAAGCTCGGCATCGATCCGAACCGCGATCTCGACTGGCGGGCCTATCCCGGCAATCTGCTCAACGTTGCGGTGGAAAAAGGCGAGGTGCAGGCATTCCTCTCCTCCGATCCGTTGGCCTATCTCTGGCTGAAGGATCCCACCTACAAGGAGGTAGCCTCCAACCTCGATGGTGTCTATCGCGACATGAGCTGCTGCATCGTCGGCCTTCGTGGCACTTTGGTGCGCAATGAGCCGGAAGTGGCGCGGGCGATCACGCAGGCGCTGCTCGACGCGGCCATGTTCACATCGCAAAATCCGGAAGCCGCCGCCAAATCCTTCCAGCCCTACGCGCCGAAGGCCGCGAGCTTTGCCGATCTCGAAGGCATGGTCCGCTATCACACGCATCACCATCACCCGACCGGCGAGGTGCTGAAGCGCGAACTCAGGGCCTATGCCGACGATCTCAAGGCCATCTCGGTGTTCAAGCCATCGACCGACACCGCTAAATTCGCAGAGCGTATTTATGTCGACGTATTCGCTGTCTGACGCGTCCGGCCTGGCAGCCGGCGAAGCGACATCAGCGCGGCGTCGGCACGCGCTTCGCGCGTTTCTCCGCACATCAATCACCGGCATTGCGGCGAGTGTCGCCTGGCTGCTGTTTGGCCTGTCATGCCTGTTATGGAACGATGTCGGGGATTGGTCGAGGACACCCTTGTTGGGGTTCGGGGCGCTTGTGGTTGCGGCGGCGATTGTCCTTGCAACGCTGAGCGCCGATTATATCGGCCGCCTGGGGCCGGCGTTGCGCCAGCGTGCGCCGTGGCTGCTCGTGCTCGGGGTTATCTTCTCCGCTTGGGAATTGGCAACGGCGAAGTTCGCGTGGCTGCCGCTGCCATTTTTCCCGCCGCCGCAGGCCATCCTCGAAGTCTATACCGACGACCTGCCGAAATTGCTCGACAGCGTTTTGGCGTCAGTGAAGCTTCAGCTCGGTGGCTACGTGATCGGCGCGCTACTGGGATTTGTCACGGGTGTGTCGATCGGCTGGTCGCGGAGCGTCGGCTATTGGGTCCATCCGGTGCTTCGGTTCATCGGGCCGCTGCCGGCAACGGCGTGGCTTCCGGTTGCCTTCTTTACCTTCCCCTCCAGCTGGAGCGCGTCGACCTTTCTGATCGCACTCGCAACCGGCTTTCCGGTGACGGTCTTGACCTGGTCAGGGGTCGCCAGCGTCAGCAGTGCCTATTACGACGTGGCGCGAACGCTCGGCGCCAAGCCGTCCTTTCTGGTACTCAAGGTCGCGATCCCCGCCGCGCTGCCGCATGTCTTCGTCGGCCTGTTCATGGGGCTCGGTTCGTCCTTTGCGGTGCTGGTCGTTGCCGAAATGATCGGCGTGAAGGCCGGGCTCGGCTGGTATTTGCAATGGGCGCAGGGCTGGGCGGCTTACGCCAACATGTATGCGGCGCTGATTGTCATGTCGTTGCTCTGCTCCGGCGCGATTACGCTATTGTTCGGCGTGCGCGATCGGCTGCTCGTTTGGCAGAAAGGCGTCGTCAAATGGTAGCGCTAGCCGTCGCTGAACCCATTACCACACCGGCTGTCGGCGTATCGCTCGACATCGAAAATGTCAGTCACGCGTTCGACATCGATGGCGCCGCGCTGCCGGTGCTGCATGATGTGAGCCTGACGGTCGAGCCCGGGGAATTCGTTGCCCTGCTCGGACCCTCCGGTTGCGGAAAGTCGACCCTGCTCAGGCTCGCCGCCGGCCTGGAGCAACCGCGTTCCGGGTTGTTGCGCGAGGGCGGCAAGGAGATAGAAGGGCCGCAGCCCTCGCGTGTGGTCGTATTCCAGGATCCGACCCTGTTCCCGTGGCGCACCGTCTGGAACAACGTCGCGCTGGGCCTCGAGGCGCAGGGCATCTTGAAGCAGCGTCGCCAGCGAGTAGACGCCGCGCTCGACCTGGTCGGGCTGTCGTCGTTCCGCAATGCCTATCCGCATCAATTGTCAGGCGGAATGGCGCAGCGGGCGGCACTGGCGCGCGCGCTCGTCAACGATCCGAAGGTGCTCATCCTCGATGAGCCGCTTGGCAAGCTTGATTCACTGACACGCATCACCATGCAGGCCGAGCTGGTGTCGTTATGGCAACGCAAGGGTTTCACCACGCTTCTGGTGACCCATGACGCGGAGGAGGCCCTGTTTCTTGCCAATCGTGTTATCGTTCTCTCGGAGCGGCCGGCCCGCATCAACGCCGACATCAGGGTGGAGCGGCCCTATCCGCGCCACCGCGGCGATCCTTATCTAGCGGATTTGCGCCGGCAAGTTCTCTCGCTGCTAGGATTGGAGGCAACATGGTGAGGGCTCTGGGAACAACCGTTATCAGCGAGCGCGCGCCGCCGCGCGGTCCCGACCACATCGAGCGCGCGTTGCTGCTCGCGCCGCGCTTTGCGGCACGCGCGGCCTTGTACGACCGCGAGGCGAGCTTTCCATTCGAGAATTTCAAGGAGCTATCGGAAGCGAAGTTGTTGGCGCTGACGGTGCCGGCCGCGCTCGGAGGTGGCGGGGCGGGCGCACGCGACGCCGCTCGAATTCTGGGCATCATCGCGAAGGCCGATCCGTCGACGGCGCTGGTGCTGTCGATGCATTATATCCAGCATCTGGTGATGGCGCGCAGCCAGCGCTGGCCGGTCCGCCTCGCGCGCAAGCTTGCCAAGGAGACGCTCGAGGGCGTCGCGCTGATCAACGCGCTGCGGGTCGAGCCGGATCTCGGCTCGCCAGCGCGTGGCGGCTTGCCTGCGACCATTGCACGACGCACCGAAACCGGATGGCGATTGACCGGCCGGAAGATCTATTCGACCGGGGCGCCGATCCTGAAATGGTATGCGGTCTGGGCCAAGACCGACGAGCCCGAGATACGGGTCGGGTTGTTTCTGGTTCCCGCCGGTCTTCCCGGTACGCGGATCGAGGAGACGTGGGATCATCTCGGGCTGCGCGCCAGCGGCAGTCATGACGTGATCTTCGAGGACGTCGCTTTTCCGCTCGACTACGAGATCGATGTCAGAAAGCCGGAGGAATGGGCGATCCCGGATTTCACGCAAGGAATTCTCAGCGCGATCCTGGTCTCGTCGATCTATGACGGCGTCGCGCGGGCCGCGCGGGACTGGCTGATCCAGTTCCTGAAGGAGCGCGTGCCAGCCAACTTGGGCGCGCCGCTGGCGAGCCTTCAGCGCGCCCAGGAAATCCTCGGCGCGATCGAGACGCGGCTTGCGGTCAACGCGCGCCTGATCGATAGTTTTTCCAGGGATTTCGACGACGGCGTTTTGTTGGATCCGGTCGAGGCAAGC
>DATHPL010000359.1:0-4724 GCA_035483915.1 Bradyrhizobium sp. | reverse complement strand
ATCGCAAACGCAAGCAACGCGAGTAAAAAATACTTCGAACGAATTGGCATGGGGCGGGCAGTTTCTTGTTGATCGTTTGTTCGCCTAACATACGGCAAAATTTCATAGCCGGTCCATCGTCCATTGGTTGCGCTTTTTTGTCACCCTGCGATGCTCCGCGCCACCAAAAACGGGAAGACAAGAATGCTGCACAAACCAGCCGTAACCGAACACCTTGCGCGTCACATTGTTGCAGCGCGATGGGATGACATCCCGTCACGAGTGAGACATCAGGCCAAGCGCTCCCTGGTCAACTTCTTCGCGGTGACGCTGGCGGGCTGCCGTTCCCGGCCGATCGAAATCGCGCGCCGTTCGCTGGCGGAATTTTCCGGTGGCAAGCAAGTCGCCTTGATCGGAAACGCGACGCGGATCGATGCGTTGAGCGCGGCCTTTCTCAATGCGGCCGGCGCCAATGTCGATGACTTCTGCGACACCCATACTGCGACCGTCATTCACCCGACCGCGCCGGTCGCCGGCGCGTTGTTCTCCCATGCGGGCTTGCAGCGGATCAGCGGCAGCGATCTCCTGTTGGCGCTCGTGCTCGGCAATGAAGTGCAGGCCCGTATCGGGCTTGCGATCTCGCCGAGCCATTATAACCGGGGATGGCACATCTCCTCGACCTGCGGGGTGTTCGGCGCCGCCACGGCGAGTGGCAAGTTTTTGGGACTTGACGAGCGTCAGATGGTGTGGGCGCTCGGCATCGCCGCGACCCAATCGGCCGGCCTGTGCGAATGCCTGGGAACGCCGGCAAAAAGCGTGAGCGTCGGCAACGCCGCGCGCAACGGTCTGTGGTCGGCATTGCTGGCCGAGAAGGGATTCGATGGCCCGGCGGAACCGTTGGCCGGCGTGCAAGGCTTCTATCACGCCCTGAATGAGGAGGCGGACCTGTCGCACCTCACCGATGGCTGGGGCGAGAGCTGGGCGATCATGGCGACGTGCTACAAACCTTATCCATGCGGCTTCGTGATTCATCCCGTGCTCGATTGCGCGCTCGACTGGCGGCGCGATCATCCGACCGCAGAGGTCGCGCGCGTCGTTGTGCGCGGAAATCCGCTGTTGAGCATCCGCGCCGACCGGCCCGACATATCGACCGGCCGCGAGGCGCAAGTCAGCGTGCAGCATGCGGTTGCTGCCGCTCTTGTAAAGGGGCAGGCGGGTCTCGATCAATTTAGCGACGCCTGCGTGCGCGATCCGGACGTATTGAAACTGCGCAGCAAGGTCGAGGTCGTGCGCGATGAACGTTTTTCGACCGTCGCGGCCGCCGTCGAGATCACAACGGTTGACGGGAAAACCTTCAAACTGGAGCAACCGGCTGCGCGCGGCAGCGACGCCAATCCGCTGTCCGATTCAGACCTCGAACAAAAGCTGCGCGCCGCGGCTTCGCTGTGGGACCCGCGCTATGATGTGGCGCCGTTGATCGATGCGATCTGGAATGTCGAGACGAGCGCGGATGTTTCGACGTTGGTGTCGTTGACTGCGCGGCCGTAGGCTTATCTAGCATGATCTTTTCGGAAAACTGCTGCACACTTTTCCGGATCATGCTTAAGGCCGCACGGCCGGCGTCTCAATCGGCATGCCGCGTGCGCGCGACATCAAGTAAAGCTCGAGCTCGACCAGTTCCGGCGCGCCGAAATCGTAATTCTGCGCCCGCATGCCATTAATGCAGTTGCGTAACCGCCGTTGCAGCGATCCCAGCGACTGCCATTCCAGCCGGTAGATCGGATAGCCGTTCGGAATGGCCTGGGTGACCGGGGAGCCAGCGAGATGCTTGTCCCAATTGTCGTCGTGGCAATTGGTGCAGCCGAGGTTGAGCTGTCCCTGCCGGTGCATGAAGAAGTCGCGTCCTTTGGCGAGGAACGGCTCGAGTTCGGGCGAGGTATCGGGCGTAATTGCCATGCCGCGCGACTGTTCGGCAACGTATGTTGTCAAGGCGAGCAGATCGTGTTTCTCGTAAGGAAGTGCATCGGCTTCCTGATGACGCGCGCGGCACAGATTGATGCGCTGCTCGAGGTTGACGGGGCGTCCGAGCAGCTTGTCATAGGCCGGATAACGCGCCGCCACGCCTTTCATGCTGGCGCGGGCGTCGCCGTGGCAATCGGCGCAGGCCTTGCCCGCCGCGCTTGCCTTGCGGTTCCACAGCGCTTCGCCGTCGAGCGTACCCAGTATGCCGGGATTGGCGGTGTCGTCGTCCTGCATGGCTTTTGTCTCCGGCCCCATGAAGGTGTAGCCGGACCGTCGTTCTCCTTGCGGGATTTCGGTTGCAATCAAAGGACGAACAACGATGCCGGCTGCGAGCAGCAACGGCATAAGAAATATCGTCGCTGCAAGCTTCATTCGACCGTGATGCTGGCGGAAGCGGTTTCGGAAAAGCCGTTGTCGCCAATCCATTCGAAATCGAATTTTCCGCTTTTACTCGCTACCGTGAAAAAGGAAATGAACGGGTTGGCTGCGGTCGCGGGGAAAAGATCGGCGCGGAAAATCTCCTCGCCATCAAAGCGGCAGGTGAAGCTTGTGATGATGTCGCGCGGTACCACCTCGCCCGAGGTCGTATGGCGATATCCCGTCTCCATGATGTGAGACATCAATGTCTTGATTTCGATAACGTCGCCGTTCTTGGCCTTCTTGGGAACGTTGATGAGTGCGGCGGCCATCACATCACCTCCTCGGTACAGGCGGCGAGCGTTACCACGACCTCGGAGGTGACGGACCAGAACGAACCGTCGGAGAGCTTCGCGATCGCGACGATCTTCTGGCTGTCGGCCAGGCGCACGCGGGTAGCGACCTGAGCTCGGCCGGCGCTGGGCCTAAGATAGAAATTGCCGAGATTGGGTTGCGGATTCTTTTCGTTGAACACGTGAATGCTTTTAACGTAGTCGTTTGGTGTCATCGGGCTCGTGACACTGACCGTCATCGGTACGCTGTTGCCGTTTTCAACCAGCGGCGGAATGTCGAGCTTGACCTTGCCGGTCTGCACGGGGGCACCGCCCGTTACCGTGCGGATGGCGGTTGCCATCATCTCGGGCGTCGCTTCAGCCGGACGCACGCTGATCATGGCGGGAAGCACGCTGATCGCAGCCGTGCTGCCGGCCAGCCTGAGAAACCGGCGGCGTGTGGAAACATTTCGTCTGTGCATACTGCTTGCCTTCCTAGTCGCGCAGCGTCGCAAGATACGCCACAATATCCTCAATCTGCTCGGCCGACAGGATCGGTCTTCCGCGCCAGTTGGCCGCCACGCGATCGAGCCCGTCGAGCCGATAGTAAGAGGGCATGATCGTCCCGGGGTTGAGACGGGATGCATCGACCAGCCGCAGCCGAAGTTGTCCAATCGACGAGCGGCTGCCGGAGCCTGAAAGGTTGGGCGCGAGATCGCCCTGGAACTTTTCCTCGGGGAACGGACCGCTGTGGCACAGAATGCACGTGTTGGTTCGCTCCAGAACCAGGGCGCGGCCACGCGTGGCATCGCCGGGGGCGCCGGTCAGCGATTCCAGGATGGAATCGCCGCTCACCGTATAAGACCTCAGTTCCTCTCCGCCGACCGAGCAAGGCAACGTCAGCAGCATGACCGCGAGACAGCCTCCGACAATACCAATTGCCGATTTAGCCAAAGGTTTCCACCGTGATCGTCTTGTACCAGGATTGCGCCTGATCCGCTTCGCGCTGGCGAAGCTCACCGAGCGCATTGATCGGGCTCGTGAAGCCAGAACCCATCACCTCGACGAAAATATCGTCTCGCGGCTGGTAATTGCCAGACTGCGAAAAAGCATAGCCGGGCCTCACGGTGTTGTAACAGGTGCCTTCAACCGTTGGCCTTTCGGGAGGTGTTCCGGCAAGCAGGCTCGCGACTACCGCGGCGCAAGCCTTACCTTCCGCGTTCGCTGCGGATGCGGATTTCGGCGCGTTGCCGCCGATGACCGCATCGCCGATCACATGAATGTTGGCCACCAGCTTCGAGGCAAATGTCGCCGCATCGATCGGACACCAGCCGGTCTTGTCGGCTGCGCCGGCGATGTCAGCGATGTTGCCCGCCTTCTGCGGCGGGATCACATTGGCGACCTGCGCATCGTGATTGCCGAAATCGGTCACCAGCGTGTTGGTCGCGGCCTCGACCGACACGACACGGCCGCCTTCCGATAGCGGAATGCGTTCGATCATGCCGGGATAGAAATCCTTCCAGGCCTTCTCGAACAGCCGTTGCTGCGAAAAGACGTCCTTGGCGTCAAGAATGAGTACCTTGGAACGTGGCTTTTTTGCCTTGAGGTAATGGGCGATCAGGCTGGCGCGCTCATACGGCGCAGGCGGACACCGATAGGGAGTTGCCGGAACCGCCAGCACGACCACACCGCCGTCTTCCATCGCCTCGAGCTGGCGGCGAAGCAACATGGTCTGCTCGCCCGCCTTCCAGGCATGGGGCATTTTGGTTGCGGCCGCTTCGTCATAGCCTGGCAAGGCATCGAACCTGAGGTCAATGCCGGGCGCCAGCACCAGCCGGTCGTAGGGAAGCGACGTTCCGTCGGCGAGGCCGACCGTTCTCGCTTTCGGATCGACCTTGGTAGCGGCCTGCGCGATCACGCTCACGCCGTCGGCGGCAATCTTGTCATATCCAAATTGCTGCGCTTCGATATCGCGCAGTCCCGCGATCACCTCGTTGCTGAACGGGCAGGCGGTGAAAATCCGGTTCGGCTCGA
>DATHPL010000358.1:0-4683 GCA_035483915.1 Bradyrhizobium sp. | reverse complement strand
TCCCCCGAGACCAA
This sequence comes from Bradyrhizobium sp., assembly GCA_035483915.1. Taxonomy (GTDB): domain Bacteria; phylum Pseudomonadota; class Alphaproteobacteria; order Rhizobiales; family Xanthobacteraceae; genus Bradyrhizobium. Next base: position 4,669 of record DATHPL010000358.1, on the reverse strand, counting down.
CGCCATGCTCCGCCGCCGCTCCGCCCATACCGGCGTGGCGCGCTTCAGCCAGCACATGCTCGGCCATGCGATGGATTTTTACATCCCGGATGTGCCGCTTGAGCAGATCCGTTACGCCGGCCTGCGTCTGCAGCGCGGCGGCGTCGGTTTCTACCCGACCTCGGGATCGCCGTTCGTGCATCTTGATACCGGCAACATCCGCCACTGGCCGCGCATGACCCACGACCAGCTCGCGCGCGTTTTCCCGGACGGACGCACCGTCCATGTCCCCTCCGATGGTACGCCGCTGAAGGGATACGAATTGGCCCGCGCCGAGATCGAGCGGCGTGGCGAGGATGATGGCCCGGCCACGGTAAGCAAACCCAACCTGTTGGCCCGACTGTTCGGTGGCAAGTCCAACGACGACGATGAGGAAAGTTCTGCTCCCGCCCAGGACAAGGCCTCTCCCACCATCCAGGTCGCCGCGGCCAAGCCCGCCGACGCCGTACCCATGCCACGTGGGAAGCCTGCGAGCACGACGCTGCAACTGGCCTCGGCCGACATGCAGATCGTACAGCCCGCCAAACCGAAACAGCCCACCGCGTCGGACACGTCTGAAGCAAAGCCGGAAACGCCGGCTGATATCATCAACGCACGCGGCTTCTGGGACGACATGCCGGCGGCGCCGAAGCAGGCCACGCCCGCGCAGGTCGCAGCCATCAGCGCCCGTCGGGCGTTGGCGTCAACCGATCCGCAATCGACCTCAAGCGTTTCGGCCGCCTATCAGGCGCTGGCTTACGCGCCGGCGGCGTCCCCGCAAGCTGCCCGCACCACGCGTCCGGCTTCAACCAGCCGCAACGCGCTGGTGGCCGCGAATGACCTCACGCCCGTCGCCGCTAAAGGCCATGACGGCGTAGTGGCCGCCTCCACGCGAATCGTCGCATCGAAGGCCGGCGATATCTGGATGCGCATCATGATGCTGGCGCCGAGCGCCAGCACGTCGATGTCGGTTACCGTGCTCGGCGATGCCAATATGACGCTGCTGAGCGCGCTGTTCGTCAAGCCGCAGGCCGTGGTCGTGATGAGCTTCTCGGACGATCCGCAGGCGGGCCTGACCGCCGACCACTTTAGCGGCGCGGCCACCGCTCCACTTGCGACGCAGTCCTTCGTATTGCGGACGGCGTCGCTGCACTAGTGGAGTGGATTTGACATTCGCTACCCGTAGCCGCGTATTCGCGATGCGAATGTCAAATCCGAAACTCCACTAGAAGCCTATATTTACCAGTGGTCCTTTGATTCTAACATTCGCAAAAGTGGCCGCTGAGAAGGGATGCGAATGTTTGAATCGGACCACTAGAGCGTTATCTCCTCAGGATGAGGAGATTGAAGCTCACAGCATTCCCAACGCCTGCATATAGGTTTCCAGGATCGTCTCGGCTTCCGCCCGCTCGTTGGCATCCTGCTTGCGAAGACGCACGATGGTGCGCAGCGCCTTGACGTCGAAACCATTGCCCTTGGCTTCCGCATAGACGTCGCGGATGTCGTCGGAGATGGTCTTCTTTTCTTCCTCCAGCCGCTCGATCCGCTCGATGATGGCCTTGAGCTGATCCTTGGCAAATTTCGTCGCGGGGGCTTCGTCTTCCTTGACGGCAGCAGAGGTGGCCATCGATCGGGTACTCCTGAAATAAACTGGCGGTTGGATGAAAAAGAAAGCGCCGCGCGTCTCAAGCGCGAAAGCGCAGTTCTCGAAATGACCCTCAAGAGTAAGGCTGCTCACGTCAAGGCGACTTGCGCGCTCATCCACAGCGCGCCCACAGGAAGGCGCCCAATCGTCCCGCTTCGGCGCAGCCTATCAATGTCCGGGATTGACTTTGTTCATTGCAGCCAATTGCTCGGACGTCGCGGTTCCCTGAAATTTTTCCTTCCAGGTCTCATAGGGCATGCCGTAGACAGCCTCACGGCTCTCGTCCTTGCTCATCGCCGCGCCCTTGGCGTCGGCTTCTTCCTTGAGCCAATTGGACAGGCAGTTGCGACAGAAGCCCGCCAAGTTCATCAGATCGATATTCTGAACGTCGGTACGACCGCGCAGATGCTCCACAAGACGCCGAAAGACGGCGGCTTCAAGTTCTGTTCTGGTTTTGTCGTCGATAGTCATGCCGATTCCGCCCTTCCATGCGTGACCCGGAAGGGTCATGCTACGAACCGTAGGTAAGAAACTGTCACATATTTTTCCACATCGCGACGCAAACATTCAGACGGCATTTATGGCGTCCGGACCGATCCGAAGGGCCGGAAACTCAGCGAAATTCCGCTTGACCGTCGATGGACCCTCACGCGAAACCGTCAATATCTTGATATAACTTGGCCTTGATGATCCCGAGAGATTCGCTTCCCCTGCCCCAAACAGCAAAACGCTTCCGCGCGGTCCTGACACCAGCTCTGCTGTTTGTGCTGGTCTGCCTGTGGAACGGATCGGCAGCAGCGGACTTTCGTCTGTGCAATAACACCTCGAGCCGGGTTGGTATCGCGCTCGGCTATAAGGATGCGGAGGGCTGGACCACCGAAGGCTGGTGGAACGTGTCCTCGCGAAGCTGTGAGACACTGCTGCGCGGGACGCTTGTCGCGCGATACTATTATATCTATGCGCTCGATTATGATCGTGGCGGCGAATGGTCGGGACAGGCTTTCATGTGCTCGCGCGACAAGGAATTCACCATCCGCGGTGCGGATAATTGTCTGGCGCGCGGCTTCGACCGGACCGGCTTCTTTGAAGTCGATACCGGCGATCAGCGGGCCTGGACGGTGCAGCTCACCGAATCCAACGAGCAGCAACCGGCGCAGCGCGTGCCGGGGATCCCCGGCACGATCGGCCCGGGTGGTCCGGGAAATATTCCGGGCATCCCCAACGCGCCGGGCGGATTGCCGCCGGGCACAGTGCCCGGGACCAAGCCATGAGGCGTATGCGCCGTATCAAGATCCTGGCAACGCTGGGCCCCGCTTCTTCCGACGGCACCGTCATCCGGAAGCTGTTTGAGGCCGGCGCTGACGTTTTCCGGATCAATATGAGCCACACCCCGCACGACAAGATGCGGGATCTGGTCACGACCATTCGCAATGTCGAGAGCAGTTATGGCCGGCCGATCGGCATTCTGGTCGACTTGCAAGGCCCAAAGCTGCGGCTCGGCTCGTTTACCGACGGCGCGGTGCAACTCAACAACGGCCAGAGTTTTACGCTCGATTCCGACAAGGCACCGGGCGACAACACCCGCGTTCAACTACCGCACCCGGAAATTCTCGCCGCGCTCAGGCCGGGCCACGCGCTTCTGCTCGACGACGGCAAGGTGCGGCTGATCGCCGAGGAAACCTCTCCTGATCGCGCTGTCACCCGCGTGGTGATCGGCGGGCGGATGTCGGACCGCAAGGGCGTCAGCCTGCCCGACACCGACCTTCCGGTCTCCGCGATGACGCCAAAGGACCGCGCCGATCTGGAAGCGGCGCTGGTGACCGGCGTCGACTGGATCGCGCTCTCCTTCGTGCAGCGCGCCGAGGATGTCGTCGAGGCCAAGAAATTGATCCGCGGCCGGGCCGCCGTGATGGCCAAGATCGAAAAGCCGCAGGCGATTGATCGGCTGCCCGAAATCATCGAGGCGTCCGACGCGCTGATGGTGGCGCGCGGCGATCTCGGCGTCGAACTGCCGCTGGAGCGCGTGCCGAGCCTGCAGAAGCAGATGACGCGGCTGGCGCGCCGCGCCGGCAAGCCGGTGGTGGTCGCCACCCAAATGCTGGAATCGATGATCCAGTCCCCGGTGCCGACCCGCGCCGAGGTCTCCGATGTCGCCACCGCGGTCTATGAAGGCGCCGACGCCATCATGCTTTCGGCGGAATCGGCGGCCGGCAAATTTCCGGTCGAAGCAGTCTCGACGATGAATCGCATCGGCGAGGAGGTCGAGCGCGATCCGACCTATCGCGGCGTCGTCAACGCGCAACGCGCCGAACCCGAACCGACCGTGGGCGATGCCATCGCGGATGCAGCGCGGCAGATCGCCGAGACGCTCGATCTTTCCGCGATCATTTGCTGGACCAGTTCAGGCTCGACGGCGCTGCGCGTCGCGCGCGAACGGCCGAAGCCGCCGGTAGTCGCGATCACGCCAAATCTCATCACCGGCCGCAAGCTCTCGGTGGTGTGGGGCGTGCATTGCGTCGTCGCCGAAGATGCACAAAACCTCGACGACATGGTGAACCGCGCCGGCAGCATTGCCTTTCGCGACGGCTTTGCGCGCGCGGGACAGCGCGTCATCATCGTGGCCGGGGTTCCGCTGCGCGCCCCCGGCACCACCAACATGCTGCGCATCGCCTCGGTGGGGCCGGACGAAGACGCGGATATTTAAAGCGCGATCCGGAAAAGTGAGAACCGGTTTTCCGGATCACGGCTTCAGCACCAAGCCAATCCTCAGACCAGCTTCGCGTCGAGCGAAATCTTGGTGTTGAGAAGCTTCGACACCGGACATCCGGCCTTGGCGAGGCCGGCGAGTTCCTGAAACTTCGCGTTGTCGGCGCCGGGGACTTTGGCTTGAAGCGAAAGATGCACCGAGGTGATGGCAAAGCCGTCGCCGACCTTTTCAAGCGTGACATCTGCCTTGGTTTCCATTTGCTCGGCAGTGAGCTTGGCCTCACCAAGGATCAGCGACAG
>DATHPL010000357.1:0-2591 GCA_035483915.1 Bradyrhizobium sp. | reverse complement strand
AACTTTTCCAAGGCCAGCCCATCTTTCACCTGAGGTGTCGCGCCCTTGCGGCACTGCGCGAGGAGAAAGCCCCCTCGCGCGGCGCCTTATATAGCGAGGTCTTGCGACAGACAATATTGCCGTGGCCTGCCTACCCCCTGGACCAAGCCCCTGCACAGGCAAATCGATCTGGCAGGGCCTTCCGGATCGGCCAAAGGCCGACGAAGTCTGGTTAATAACCGACGGTAAAGCGCGCCCGGGTATGGGCCGGGCGCTCGATCTCGTCGGCCATGGCGACCGCAAAGTCCTCAAATGAGATCCAGCTCTTCCCGGCCGAATCGACCAGAAGCTGGTCCGTTCCCAGGCGGAACTTGCCGGTCCGGCCGCCGGAATCGAGCAGCGCTGATGGCGACAGGAAGGTCCAGTTCAGCTCCCTTTCCTGCCGCAACCGGTCCAGGAAGACCCCGCCTCTCTCGGCTTCCGCCTTGTATGCCGCCGGGAAGTTCGGCGTCGTGACCAGCGGCACCCCGGGCGCGACCTCGAGCGAGCCGGCGCCGCCGACCACAAGGTAGCGGGGCACGCCTGAATCCCTGGCAGCGCCGATCAGGGTTTCGGGGTCGCTATCGAGGAAATGAATCGCGCTCACTGCGGCATCATGTCCGGCCCATAACCTGGCGAGCGCCGCGCGGTCATTGGCATCGCCTGAAACGGCCGTGACATTGGCGAGCCTGGCGATCCTGTCCGGGTTCCGCGCAATCCCCGTGACGCTGTGGCCGCGGCGGGCGAGTTCGGCTGATATGCAGGAGCCGGCGCGCCCCGAGGCGCCGGCGATGGCGATCTTCATGCTTGTCTCCCTGTCTTAAAGTTCTGGATGAATTGGAGTAGTATCCAACAGTGACTAGATAGCTATCGGAATGCTGGTGTTAAGAACGCACCTGGGGATCACCTGGTGACATCAGGGTAACCCCGCGAAAGCGGGCTCTTTTCGGAGTTCAAGCGTGATGAAAGCGAATCCCTATTCGGCCGACTGCCCGACCCGCCAGATTCTGGACCGGGTCGGCGACAAATGGGCGGTGCTGATCCTTTTGCTGCTGCGCTTTGAGGCCTTGCGCTTCAATCAGTTGCGCCGCGGCATTGAAGGAATTTCGCAAAAGATGCTGTCGCAGGTGCTCAAAAGCCTGGAACGCGACGGCCTGGTCAAACGCCGCGCGATCGCAACCGTGCCGGTGACGGTGGAGTATTCGATCACGCCGCTCGGCAAGACACTTGCCGCCGCCGTCGATCCCTTGCGCGATTGGGCCGAGACGAACCTGAAGGAGGTGCTGGCCGCCCAGCGCCGCTACGACGCGCAGCAGCACACCAAAGCGGCGTGAATTGAGCCCGTGAGGCTAGTGCTGCCCGGCTTTGGCGAGTTCGACCTCGACGCGCAGCTCGATCTCGGAAAGCACGGCATCCAAACCCGGGTCGCCCGAGGAGGACTTCAGGTTGACCGAAGCCTCCCGCAGCCGGCTCACCGTCGAGGCATCGAAATTACCCGACAACAGAGCGATCTTGAGATCGTCGAGCACATCGAGCGCGCGTTTGCCGCGCTGCACCGAACGTTTGCGACGCTCGGTCGGATCCTCTTCGATTCCCTGCATCGCCAGCAGCGCGTCGATGCCGGTCGCGGCCTTGGGCGCCAGCGTTGCGCGCGTCTCGCTGGCGGAGGCCGCATCATCCGGCAGCGAAAAGCCATTCGAGCTGGTTCGCCTGATATTGCTGGTCTGGGACCCCAGAGTGGTGCCGTTCGGTCCTGTGATGCGCATGATGGGTCCCTGCCGGTATAGCGCGCAGCATCGCCTGCGATGGTTAACGCGACGTAAATCACCCGGCAAAATCTGCCGCCATGCGGCAGTTTCGGCTGCCTTCGGCACGCCGCGCGCTGGCGCCCCTCAGAACTTATCCAATCAAATCAGCCCATTAGCTGAAATGAAGGCGTGGCACGGCGCTCGCATAGTTCATCGCGGATCGTCCCTCATGGGAGTGATGGACGCTCTTCAAGTTCAATGCCTCAGCGGGGAGCAGAGGATGCCAAGCGTCGATTGGGGAAAACTGTTGCGGCTGGGGGCGTGTGCGCTCTCGGCGTTGCAGTTGTGGACGGTTCCGGCCGGTGCGACGTCGCGGATCAAGGACCTCGCCAATATCGAGGGCGTGCGGCAGAACCAGCTCGTCGGCTACGGTCTCGTCGTCGGCCTCAACGGCACCGGCGATACGCTGAACAATGCCCCCTTCACCAAGCAATCGCTGCAAGCGATGCTGGAACGCATGGGCGTCAACATCCGCGGCGCCACCATCCGCACCGGCAACGTCGCCGCCGTCATGGTCACCGGCAACCTGCCCCCGTTCGGAACCCAGGGAACCCGCATGGACGTGACGGTTTCCGCGTTGGGCGATTCCAAGAACCTGCAAGGCGGCACCCTCCTCGTCACCCCCCTGCTCGGCGCCGACGGCAACGTCTATGCGGTGGCACAGGGCTCGGTCACCATCAACGGCTTCCAGGCCGAAGGCGCAGCCGCCAGCGTCACCCGCGGCGTGCCGACCGTCGGTCGCATCGCCAACGGCGCCATCATCGA
>DATHPL010000356.1:0-2454 GCA_035483915.1 Bradyrhizobium sp. | reverse complement strand
GCCGACAGCAGAGGAGATTCCAGCGTCATGATGTTTCCGTGTTGGCGTCTGGTGTCTCGTCAGCGAAGCCTGCCAGCGTCGTGAGATTGGGCTCCGAGATGCCAAGCACCTTGAACAATTGTCCCATGCCGCCACGGCCGCCGCCGATCAACCGCTTCAATGCGCTGGCGACGTCTTCGGAGACTTCGTGGCTGGCTTTGGCCATCAAGCTGATCGCGCGGGTTTCGATGCCGAGGCGTTTGAGAAAATCGCCCTGCGGCACCGGGCCGTGAACGGCGGCGCCGAGATCTTCAGCGGCACGCACCAGTGCCTGAAAATCGACATGCGCGGTGACGTCGGCCTCGCCCGGATCCTTCAAAGGGTCGGTAAAGCTGTGGCGGGCGATGGCCTGGAAGGTATCGCCGGCATCGCTGCGCAGATGGCCATAGTCGATAATGAGCGCTGCACCGTCCTGATCGCGGACGCGGCTTGCGATCTTCATGATTTCTGCATCTGGCCGCCACTCGAAGACGGCGCCGACGGGAGCGGCGCGCACCCATGCCGGCAGCAACACTTCGAAACGCGGGATCAGTTCGCTGGCCGCACCGAATGCCAGCTTGCCGCTATCGTCGAGTTCGACGGTGCGCTCGTGCCAGCCGCTCTCGCCCTTGACCGCCTGATGGATCGGCAGCACGTCGAAATATTCGTTGGCGAAGATCACGGAGGGGCCGTCGGGCACATCGTCGATGGTATCGTGCCATGTGACGTTGCGCGAGCCGGACAAGGCCGCCTTCTGCTTGTCGCGCAGCACCGGATTGACCTCGACCAGATGGACGCTCAACGCTTGGTAAAGCGGCGGCAATACGCGGAGCGCACGCAGCGCGTCGGCCATCATGGTGCCGCGGCCGGGGCCGATCTCGATCAACCGAAGCAACGGCGGCGAACCGATTGCTTTCCACACCGAGGCCGCCCACAGCCCCAGCAACTCGCCGAACATCTGGCTGACTTCGGGAGCCGTGATGAAGTCGCCCTCGCGCCCAAGCGGATCACGGGAAAGGTAGTAGCCGTGCTCGGGATGCATCAGGCACAGCTCCATGTAACGCCATACCGGTATTGGACCAGACGACTTGATGAGCTTCTTGATCTCCGACAGCAGCGGCGAAGTTTCGGTCACAAGGTTTCCTACTGGTAGTCCGATTCTAACATTCGCGTTCCTTCTCAGCGGCCACTTTTGCGAATGTTGAATCAAAAGGACCACTAGCAATTATAAATTCCTGGTGGAGTTTCGGATTTGACATTCGCTTCGTGAGCCCGCGGCTAGGTGGGTAGCGAATGTCAAATCCACTCCACTAAGCCGGCGCTGTTGGCTCGGCTGCCTTTCGGCGCCACGCCGCCACAATAATAAATGCTCCGGCAATGATCATGGGCACCGAAAGCAGCATACCCATGGTGAGCCCGCCCCACAAAAATCCAAGCTGCGGATCGGGCTCCCTGAAAAATTCACCGATGATGCGCGCAATACCATAGATCGAAATGAAACTACCGAGGATCAAACCGGGGCGCTTCAGCGCACCCACTCGAATCATCACTGCAAGAATAGTGAATAGGACAACGCCCTCAAGCGCGGCCTCGTAAAGCTGGCTGGGATGGCGCGGTATCGGGCCGCCGTTGGGAAATATCATCGCCCAGGGCAAATCGGGGTCGGCCGGGCGGCCCCACAACTCGCTGTTGATGAAATTGGCGATCCGCCCGAGAAACAACCCGATCGGCCCAACCGCGGTGGTGATGTCGCCGAGCGACAGGATCGAAATGTTGTTCTTGAGCGCAAACAGCATGACCGCCGCGACGCAGCCAAGGAAGCCGCCGTGAAAGGACATCCCGCCCTTCCATAATTCGAAAATCTCGGCGGGATGCTGGAGAAAGAAAAACGGATTGTAAAACAGCACGTAGCCGGTGCGGCCACCGACGATGATTCCGATGGTCACCCACAGCACAAAATCGTCCATCTGGGCGAGCGTGATCGGCGAGGACCCATTCCAGAGCTTTTGGTTCTTGATCAGCGCGCGCGCATAGATCCAGCCGAGCACGATGCCGCCGATATAGGCGAGTGCGTACCAGCGGACGACGAACGGGCCGACCGCGAAGGCGACGGGATCGAAGACGGGAAAGGCGATGGTGAGGAGCGGCAAGGGGGTCTCTTGGTGTATTTTAGGCGGCAGTCTGCTTCTAACATCCGTATTCCGGTTTGACAGGCACTTTTGCGAGATGAATCAAAGCCGAGAGGGCCTTGAACCCTGTCTCATAGATCGCCATTGTCTTTGTCGGACTGTGCCAGTGGACCGGAGACCTGTGATGACCCAGACCAACAATCGATTTTTCGACGAGATCGGACGCCTGATGAACGACGCGGCCGGGGCCGCCCAGGGCGTCAAGCGCGAAGTCGACACGCTGGTGCGCAACCAGGCCGAAAAAATC
>DATHPL010000355.1:0-9135 GCA_035483915.1 Bradyrhizobium sp. | reverse complement strand
GTCGTTTCTCGGCGCCGGCATGCCCGACACCATGCCTTCGCTCGGAACCTTGATCCGTATCGGCAACAATTATCTGTTTGCCGGCGAATGGTGGATCGTCGCCTTCCCTGGCCTTGCGCTCGCGGTGCTGATCCTGTCCATAACCTGCTCGGCGACTGGCTGCGCGACGCCCTCAACCCGAAACTTCGATGAGCGAACCTGTTCTCTCCGTGCGTAACCTGCGGGTCGAATTTGCAACCCGCCGTCAGGCGCTGCGCGCAATCGACGGCGTTTCCTTCGATATCGCCAAGGGCGAGGTGCTGGGCGTGGTCGGAGAATCCGGTGCCGGAAAATCCGTGACGGGGCTCGCCGTGATCGGCCTGATCGACCGGCCCGGCCGGATCGCGGGCGGCGAGATTTATCTCTCCGGCTTGCGGATCGACAATCTGCCGCCGGAAGAAATGCGCCGCATCCGCGGAAAACGGATCGGGATGATTTTCCAGGACCCGCTCACGAGCCTCAATCCGCTCTACCGGATTGGCGATCAACTGATCGAGACCATCCGGACCCACACCAATCTGTCCGAATCCGCTGCGCGCAAACGCGCCATCGATCTGCTCGCCGAGGTCGGCATTCCCGCGCCGGAAAAACGCATCGACGCCTATCCGCACGAATTTTCTGGCGGGATGCGGCAGCGCGTCGTCATTGCGCTCGCGATTTGCGCCGAGCCGGAACTGATCATTGCAGATGAGCCGACCACGGCGCTGGACGTGTCGGTGCAGGCCCAGATCATTGCCCTGATCAAACGGCTCGGGCGCGATCACGGTACAGCCGTGATGCTCGTGACCCACGATATGGGCGTGATTGCGGAGACGTCCGACCGCGTCGCAGTGATGTATTCCGGCCGGATCGCCGAAATCGGCCCAGTACACGATGTCGTGCAAAATCCGCTGCATCCTTACGCCAAGGGCTTGATGGGCGCGATCCCGACGCTCGCCAGCGACGCCTCGCGTCTGGTCCAGATTCCCGGCACCATGCCGCGGCTGTCCGCGATTCCTGCCGGCTGCCCGTTCAACCCGCGCTGCGCCTTTGCGTTCGACCGTTGCCGCACCGAGCGGCCGGACCCCATCACCCGTGGCACGCAAGCAGTCGCCTGCCATCTCTATGATGCCGTCACGACGGATTCCGCGGCATGACGGAAAAGCCTTTTGTCGAGGTGAAAAACCTGCGCCGCGTCTTCGACGTCTCCAAGCCGTGGCTCAACCGTGTTCTCGAAGGCGGACACCTGGAATTTCTGAAAGCCGTCGACGACATCAGTTTCGGCATCGCGAAGGGCGAGACGTTTGCGTTGGTCGGCGAATCCGGTTCCGGAAAAACCACCGTGGCGCGGATGGTGGTAGGGCTATTGCCGCCGACCTCGGGGGAAGTCGTCATCGACGGCGTCTCGATGGCCGATCCACGTCAGGCACAGGCGCGCCGGCAGTTGCGCCGCCGCATCCAGATGATTTTCCAGGACCCCTATGCGAGCCTCAATCCGAGGCTTCGGGTCGATGCCATCGTCGCCGAGCCGATCCGCGCCTTTGATCTGATCAAAAGCGAGTCCGATATTCGCGCCCGCGTCGGCGAGTTGCTCGGCCTGGTCGGTCTCCACGCCGACGATGGTTGGAAATATCCGCATGAATTTTCCGGCGGCCAGCGGCAGCGTATCGCGATTGCGCGCGCGTTGGCATCAGAAGCCGAATTCATCGTCTGCGACGAGCCGACCTCGGCGCTCGATGTGTCGGTTCAGGCGCAAATCCTCAATCTGATGCGCGACCTGCAAGACAAGTTCGGCCTCACTTATCTTTTCATCAGCCACAACCTCGCCGTGGTCCGGCATATGGCCAAGCGCATCGGCGTGATGTATCTCGGCCGCGTGGTCGAGATCGCGGAATCCCACCAATTGTTCGATTCACCTCGGATGCCCTACACCAAGATGCTGCTCGGCGCCGTGCCGGACCTTGCGATGTCGGGCCGCCAGCGAATTCCGGTCAAAGGCGAAATTCCGAACCCGATCAACCCGCCCGCAGGCTGCGCCTTCAATCCCCGCTGCCCGCTGGTCTTTGATCTTTGCCGCCGCGAGGCCCCCAAGCTAATCGACGGGGTGGCCTGCCACGCCGTTAACAATCCGGCTGAAGTGGCGATCAGCGTATGATCACCAAAGGCGTGATCACAAAGACTGGAAGCTGGTTGGCAGAGGGCCCTAGCTGTGGTCAATTGCGCCGCTTTCACGCTTGATCACAACCACGGATACCCATGGGCAATATCAATCCCGATCCCTTCACCACCCGCCCCGAAATCGAAGGCATGTTCGGCGTGGTCACCTCGACCCACTGGATTGCGACCGCGGTCGGCATGGGCATCCTGGAAAAAGGCGGCAACGCGTTCGACGCCGCCGTCGCCACCGCCTTCACTCTTCAAGTGGTCGAGCCGCACCTGAATGGTCCCGGCGGCGACGTGCCGATCATCGTGCATGACGTCAAGCGCGGGAAAACCGAGGTGATCTGCGGCCAGGGTCCGGCGCCGGCCGGGGCCACCATCGCGCATTACAAGAGCGAGGGGCTCGAGATGGTGCCCGGCACCGGGCTGCTCGCGGCCTGCATTCCCGGCACCTTCGAATCCTGGATGCTGCTACTCCGTGACTACGGCACCATGCGGCTCCGCGAGGTGCTGGAACCGGCGATCGCCTATGCGCGCGACGGCTATCCGTTCCTCGAGCGCGCGGCTGCGACCGTCAAAACCGTCGAGCAACTGTTCCGGAAATATTGGACGACCTCGGCCGCGGTCTACCTGCCGAACAATGAGGTGCCGCAACCCGGTTCGATTTTCACGAACGCAAAACTCGCGGAAACCTATACCCGCATCCTGAAAGAGGCTGAAAGCGCCGGCGGTGATCGCGACGCGCAAATCGAGGGCGCACGCAAGGCCTGGTCGAAGGGCTTCGTGGCGGAGGCCATCGACAAGTTCTGCCGCACCCAGGACGTGATGGATGTGAGCGGATCGCCGCATCGCGGCGTGCTCTCTGCTGACGACATGGCGCGCTGGCAGCCGACGATCGAAGCGCCACTGACTTACGACTATGGCCGCTATACGGTTTGCAAGGCCGGCGTCTGGAGCCAGGGACCGGTGATGCTGCAGCAGCTCGCTCTCTTGAAAGGTTTTCAGCTCGACGGGCTCGATCCCGCGGGACCTGAATTCATTCATACCCAGATCGAATGCGCCAAACTCGCCTATGCCGATCGTGAGAAATTTTACGGCGATCCGAAGTTCACGGAAATCCCGATCGCCACGCTGCTGTCCGATGCCTATAACGACGAACGGCGCAAACTGATTTCGGACAAGGCTTCGCTCGAATTCATCCCCGGCTCGGTCGGAGACTTTGGTGGCGTGGTGAAGCTGCGGCGCCAGGAAGGCCAACGCGAGGCGGTCGGCGCGATGGGCGCGGGCGAACCCACCGTCGGCCGCTTCGGCGAAGTCCGGGGTGACACCGTTCACTTCGATATCATCGATCAGGCCGGCAATATGATCTCGGCAACGCCGTCCGGCGGCTGGCTGCAGTCTTCTCCGGTGATCCCCGAACTCGGCTTTTGCCTCGGCAGCCGCGCGCAGATGTTCTGGCTCGAGGAAGGCCATCCCGGGTCGCTCGCGCCGGGCAAGCGCCCGCGTACCACGCTTTCCCCGACCATGGCGCTGCGCGACGGCGAGCCATATCTGTCCTGGGGCTCGCCCGGCGGCGACCAGCAGGATCAATGGATCACGCAATTCTTCCTGCGGCACGTCCATGCCAAAATGAATTTGCAGGAGGCGATCGATGCACCGGCCTGGCATTCCGAGCATTTCCCGATCTCGTTCTGGCCGCGTACCTCGCGCCCCGGCGTGATGGTGATCGAAAATCGCGTTCCCGAGGCCACGATCGAAAACCTGCAAGAGCGCGGCCACATCGTCGAGGTCGGACCGGATTGGTCCGAGGGCCGCTTGACCGCTGCCTCGAAAATCGGCCGCCGCCGCCGCGCCGCGGCCAATGCCCGAGGCATGCAGGGCTACGCAGCCGGACGCTAAAAACCATGACCTGGTCGATCATTGCCAAGGACAATGCCACCGGCCAGATCGGAATAGCCGTCGCCACGAAATTCTTCGCGGTCGGCTCACGCGTTCCTCACATTGCACCTGCGATCGGCGGCATCGCCACGCAGGCGCTGATCAATCCCTATTACGGGATCGACGGCCTGAAGCTGCTTCGCGAGGGCCATGCTCCGCACGCCATTATCGAAACACTCATCGCGGCAGATGCCGGGCACGCCAGCCGGCAGCTCCATATCATGGACGCCAAAGGACAGATCGCCGCCTACACGGGGCAGGACTGCGTCGACTGGTGTGGGCATCTCGAAGGCGACGGCTTTTCGATAGCCGGCAATATGCTCGCAAATGGGCGCGTCCTGGATGACACCGCAAAAGCCTTTACCGCCAACGCAGACCTTCCTTTTGCTCAGCGCCTGATTGCGGCGATGCGCGCGGGCGAGCTAGCGGGCGGCGACAAGCGCGGCAGGCAATCGGCTGCCCTCCTGATTTACGGCGAAGAGGAATGGTCCGATCTCGATCTGCGCGTCGATGACCACGTCGATCCCCTGAGCGAACTTGAACGGCTGGAAGCCGTGAGCCGCGAACGCTGGGTGCATTTTCGAAAGTACCTGCCGAGCCGGAAGAATCCGGCTGGCGTCACTGATCGCGCGGTGATCGACGCCGGCATCGCGGCTGCGCTCGAAAGCCGGCGATGACCGAAACGCCGCTCATCGAGATCAGGGATTTGCGCGTCACCTTCCGTGACGCCGATGGACGCACCACGCATGCGGTCGACACTGTCGATCTGGCCGTCGCGCGAGGCGCCACGCTCGGCCTGGTCGGTGAATCCGGCTGCGGCAAGAGCGTCACTTCGCTTGCCGTCATGGGGCTTTTGCCGGAACAATCCGCGGAGGTGACAGGATCGATCCGCTTCGACGGGTTCGACCTGCTCGAAGTCTCCGACCAGGTCAGGCGCGACCTGCGCGGCAATCGGCTGGCGATGATTTTCCAGGAACCGATGACCTCGCTCAATCCGAGTTTCACGATCGGCGACCAGATCATCGAATCCATTCTTCGCCACCGCGGCGGAAGCAAAGCGGCCGCGCGCAAACGCACGATCGAGTTGCTGCGGCGGGTGCACATCCCCTCGCCCGAGCAGCGTATCGACGAATATCCCCACAAGCTTTCCGGCGGTATGCGCCAGCGCGTCATGATCGCGATGGCGCTCGCCTGCGATCCGCGCCTTCTGATCGCCGACGAACCCACCACCGCGCTCGATGTCACCTTGCAGGCCCAGATCCTGGATCTGATGCGCGAGCTGAAGGCCGAAAGCGGCGCCGCCATCATCCTGATCACCCATGACCTCGGTGTTGTCGCCGAAGTCTGCGACGAAGTCGCGGTGATGTATGCCGGCGAAGTCGTCGAACGGGCCGATGTCGATGCGTTGTTTGCAAGTCCGCAGCACCCCTACACCGTCGGCCTGCTCGGTTCGATTCCACGCCTCGACCACCGCACCTCGCATCTGGCCACCATCGAGGGCATGGTTCCCAACATGGCCGACCCACCCAAGGGCTGCCGTTTCGCCGCGCGATGTCCTTTCACGGAAGCCGCCTGCCTCGCCGAACCACCACCGTTTTTACAGGTCAGCCCCGGACATTGGTCGCGCTGCATCCGTGCACCGCTCGAGAGGCTGGTATCGTGACCGCGTTGTTGGAGGCAAAAAATCTCGTCAAGCACTTCGTCGCGAAGCGCTCGGTGTTTGGACGGCCAACATCTTTCGTCAAGGCCGTCGACGGCGTCTCCTTCAGCGTCAATGCCGGCGAAACGCTGGCGCTGGTCGGTGAATCCGGTTGCGGCAAGTCGACCGTGAGCCGCCTGGTGCTACGCCTGATCGAACCCGATCAGGGCGAGATCCGGTTCGAAGGCCGCGATCTCTTAGGAATGGGCGCGAACGAATTGCGCGCGTTTCGTCGTGACGCCCAGATCATCTTCCAGGATCCGTATGCCTCGCTCAACCCGCGGATGACGGTCGGCCAGATCCTGGCCGAGCCGCTCGCGCTGCATGATCTCGTGCCAAGCCAACAGCGTCGCGAGCGGGTCGAGGAGCTGCTGCGGCTGGTCGGACTCGAGCCGCGCTCGGCGCGCCGCTACGCCCACGAATTTTCCGGCGGCCAGCGTCAGCGCATCGCGATCGCACGCGCGCTCGCCGTCGAGCCTAAGCTGATCATCTGCGACGAGCCGGTGTCGGCACTCGATGTCTCGATCCGTTCGCAAATTCTCAACCTGCTCCACGATCTGCAACAGCGGCTGGGCTTAGCCTACATCTTCGTCTCGCACGACCTGGCGGTGGTCAAGCATATCGCCGACCGGGTCGCGGTCATGAATCTCGGCCAGATCGTCGAGACCGCGGAGGCCGAAACCCTGTTCGCCGCGCCGCGTCATCCCTATAGCCGTGCGCTGTTATCAGCCATTCCCGTGCCTAAGCCGCAGGCAAAACGCAGCCGCCTGGTGCTGGAAGGCGAAATGCCGAGCGCCCTTAATCCGCCGTCCGGTTGCCGATTTCATACGCGTTGTCCCTATGTGATCGACCGCTGCCGGGCCGAAATCCCTCAACTATTGGCAAACGGAGCTGGACACTTAGCCGCCTGCCACCGCAGCGACGAATTGCCGCCGGCCGGCGCGATCGTCCCCACCGACGGCGGGCTCTCGCCGGCGCTGACGAAGCTGATTGCGGCTTTCAACCGCACGGAAGGGGCTGGCAATTCCGGTGTTGGTACGGATGATGCAACGTTGGCGAACATTTGAGTGCAGGCGACTATCTGAGTTAAGGAGAACAGGACCATGAGGACCTTGCGTCTGGCTGCGATAACAGCAGCTCTTGCGATGTCACTGGTGGCGAGCGCGCAAGCCGAGACGACCTTGCGCATCGGTCTTGCCGAAGATCCCGACATGCTCGACCCGTCCCTTGGGCGGACCTATGTCGGACGCATCGTGTTCTCGGCCTTTTGCGACAAGCTGTTCGATATTGACGAGAAGCTCAACATCGTCCCGCAGCTCGCGCTGTCCTACGAGACCTCGGCCGACGGCAAGGCGATGACCATCAAGCTCCGGCCGGGCGTCAAATTTCATGACGGCGAGTCATTCGACGCCGAAGCCGCGAAATTCTCGATCGAGCGGCACATCAACATGTCCGGCTCGTTCCGGAAATCGGAACTGGCCAGCGTCGATCATGTCGAGGTGGTCGATCCTCTCACCATCAAACTCGTATTGAAGAGCCCGTTCGCGCCGCTGATTTCCCAGCTCACCGATCGTGCCGGCATGATGGTTTCGCCCAAGGCGGTGAAGGAGGAAGGCGACAAGTTCGGCCTGCATCCGGTCTGCGCCGGTCCCTACAAGTTCGTCGAGCGGGTCCAACAGGACCGCATGGTTTTCGAGCGCTTCACCGACTACTGGAACAAGGACAACGTCTTCATCGATCGCGTCGTGTTCCTGCCGATCGTCGATGCCACGGTGCGGCTCGCCAATCTCAAATCCGGCGGGCTCGATTTGATCGAACGCGTGCTCGCCACCGATATCAAGGACGTGGAGTCCGATTCCCGCCTCGTGCTGGCGACCGCGCCCGAACTCGGCTATCTCGGTCTCACGATCAATACCAATAACGACAAGAGCAAAGGCGCGCTGACCAACGTCAAGGTGCGTCAGGCGCTCGATCTGTCGATCGACCGTGAAGCGCTCAACCAGGTGGCCTTCAACGGCGAGTTCACGCCCGGCAACCAGTGGGTCAGCCCCGCCCATCCATACTATCAGCAATCCTCTCCAATCCGTCCGCGCGATGTCGAAAAAGCCAAGGCGCTGTTGAAGGAAGCCGGCGTTTCGTTACCCGTCTCCATCGACTACATGGTGCCGAAGGGCTCGGAATATGAGGCGGTCGCGCAGGTCGTTCAGTCGATGGCGGCCGAATCCGGCTTCGACATCAAGCTTCGCCTGGTCGAGTTCGCGACCTCCTTCAAACAGGTCCAGGCCGGCGAATTCCAGGTTTTCCAGATCAACTGGAGCGGCCGCATCGATCCGGACGGCAATTCCTACGTCTTCCTGCATACCGGCGCGCCGCAGAACGATGGCGGTTATTCAAATCCAGAAGCCGACAAATTGATGGAAGAGGCGCGGCTGACCAGCGACCTCGCAACGCGCAAATCGATCTACGAAAAGCTGACCAAGATCCTGCTCAACGACGAACCGATCATCTACCTCTATCACAAGAAACTTCTGTTCGCGCATACCAAGAAGCTCGAAGGCTACCGGCAGATGCCGGATGGGTTGGTGCGCGTTGTTGGGTTGAAACTGAAGTGACGATGCATAGCGCCGCGCCCGGGACACAGGTGGCCGCATGCTGAACTTCCTCGGCAGCCGCCTTCTGCAAATGGTGCCGACGCTGTTTTTCGTGTCGATCCTGATTTTCTCCTTGCAGCATCTGTTACCCGGCGACCCCGCACTGGTGATGGCCGGCGAGGAACGCGATCCCGCGGTGATCGAGCAGATCAGGAAGCAGTACCACCTCGATCAGCCGATCCCGGTGCAATACGCCTATTGGGTCAAGGGCGTGCTCTCGGGCGACTTGGGCGAATCGCTTCGGGTGAAGGTGCCGGTGCGCGAATTGATCGCGCAGAAACTGCCGGTGACCTTGCAGCTCGCCTCGATGGCGATCGTGATCGCTCTCCTGATCGGCATTCCCGCCGGCATCGTCTCCGCCGTGAAACAAGGCACCGCCTGGGATTATGGCGCCAATCTGTTCGCGCTATGGGGCATCTCGACGCCGAATTTCTGGCTCGGAATCATGCTGATCTTCCTGTTCTCGATCAAGCTCGGCTGGCTTCCCGCGTCCGGCTATGTGCCGCTCGCTGAAAACTGGCGGGCCAGCCTCGCCTCGACCATCATGCCGGCTTTCGTGCTTGGCAATGCCATTGCGGCGGTTCTGATGCGGCACACCCGCAGCGCGATGCTACAGGTCTTGCAGAGCGACTATGTCCGCACAGCCCGTGCCAAAGGCCTTTCCGAGCG
>DATHPL010000354.1:0-2365 GCA_035483915.1 Bradyrhizobium sp. | reverse complement strand
AGACCGTCGAACTGGTGCGGGACGTCGTCCGCGCCACCAATCCGCGCGGCTTCATGCACGGCGTCAAGCTCGGGCTGGTCGATGGCTACAGCCCTGACGAAGTCGCGCCCAAATTCTCCTTTCCGGTGTTGCTGATTTCGGGGCGCGAGGACCGCGTCAACCCGGTCGGCGAGAATGCCGCCACTCTGGTCAAAGCTTTGCGGCAGGGCCGGCTGGAAATCCTCGACGGTGCCGGTCACCTTCCGGAAGTCGAACGTCCCGATATCATCAACAAGATGCTACGCGACTTTTTCGGCTGAATGGCCATATATCCCCCTGACCATCGGCCTGCCGTAGGCTAGACGCCTTCGGCCGGACAAAGTCTGACGCCTAAAATCATCGGGACGGGCGCGGGGCGATGCGGACAGGAGCATTCAATCCGTGATAATTCGAATCAGGCTGTCCCCTTTACTAGCAGGCTGAAGATATCGTGAGCGTTCCCGGAACCCGCCCGTCAGCGATCGCGCGCATCCGGGCCCTGCTAAGTCAGCCCGCCCACCACTATCGCCCCGCCACCACGGTCTTCCTCGACCTGAACGTCGACCGCGTCGCGGACGAATTCGGACTGGCCGCGCTCGGAGGCGAGCGTGGGACAGAGAATCGTCCGACGTCCGACGCACAGACGATGGACGATGTCGAACACAAGATCGTTGAGCGCATCGAGGCTCACAAACAGGATGCGAACGTCATCTACCTCGACCAGCTTCACACGTATGACGAACGGATGAACGCGCTCTCCTTCGAGGAGCGCTTTGCCACCATCCAGCAGGCCGCGCCGGAAGCGGTCGGCGATTTTCGCGCCGAAGCCACCGTCGGCCGCGATGAGCTTTTCGTGTTGCGCCGCCGCCTCAACGAATCGGAGATCGAGCGCGAGCAATTTCGCAAACATCACCGCATCGAGCGGCCGGCGCGGCTGGCGAGCCCCGGCACGATCATCCTGAAAGCCGGCATCCTGGCGATCCTGTTCATCATCGAGGTCGTGATCAACGGCAGCTTTCTCGCCAAGGCCAATCTCGGCGGCCTGCTTGGCGGCGCGGTGCAAGCGGTGACGTTTGCCGCGCTCAACATCATTGCCAGCTTCTTCTGGGGCATGGTGCTGATCCGGCTCGTCAACCGCCGGAACTACTTTTTGAAGCTGGTCGGCGTGGTGTCGTTTCTGGCCTATCTCGCCTTCGCGATCGCGCTCAATTTGACGCTGTCTCATTTGCGTGAAATTCCGCCCGCCGTCAGCCTGAGCGACAATGTCGGGCAGGAAGTGCTGCACCGTCTCCTGACCGCGCCCTATGCGCTGACCGACATCAATTCATGGCTGCTGTTCGCTCTCGGCTTTGTGTTCTCGCTGATTGCGATGGCCGACGGCCTGATGTTTTTCGATCCCTATATGGGCTATGCCGGTCTTGAGCGGCGATGGATCGAGGCAACCCGTCAATTCGCCAACGGGCGTGGCGAATTGATCGAACGTCTCAGGGATATTCGCGAGGACGCCACCGAAGCCATGAACGAGGCTGCGCGCGATCTCTCGGTCCGGCGAAGCGAGTACGATTCGCTGTTGCAAGGCCGCGTACGGCTCGCTCAGCGCTTCGACCAGCACCAAAACCAGATCGAACAAACCAGCCGTGCGCTGCTCGAGATCTACCGCGAGGCCAACCGCAAGGCCCGCTCGACGCCTGCTCCTGGCTATTTTGCGAGGCCCTACGCTATGGAGCGGATCAGCTATGCGGGCGGGGAGCCGAGCACGAGCGCGCGGGAAAATTTGCGCGCCATGATCGCCGAGACCCAGGAGCTTCTGAGCCAGCAGATCAAGGCCATCCACGAAGCCTTCGACCAGGCGGTGCGCACTTATCGCGAGATCGACGAGTTGCTGCCGGAGAAGAAGAGTGGCTAGACGCCGGCCCAGGCAGCGCAGTTCGTCCGCACTCGGCTGGTCGGGTTTCGGCGGCGTACTGCTCCTGCTGATGGCGATCGGTTCCGGCGCCGCATTGGCCTATTTCTATTTCGCAGCGCCCGAGCGCCCGGTCCTCGATCCGCAAACGCTGTGCCCGGTCGACGGCCCCAAGGGAATTACCGTGGTGCTGGTCGACACGTCCGATGACCTGCCGGACACGACGCGGCGCGAGGTGCTGGGTCAGCTCGACGACATGATCACGACGTTGCCACCATTCTACAAACTCGACATCCGTGTTCTCGACATCGCGGGCGTACGAAGCCGCTCGCTGTTTTCGAAATGCAATCCCGGGGACGGCGCGGGCTTGAGCGAATGGACGGATAATCCGCGGATTGCGCGGCTGCGTTGGATCGAGGATTTCCGCAAACCCGCTGCCGAAGC
>DATHPL010000353.1:0-2648 GCA_035483915.1 Bradyrhizobium sp. | reverse complement strand
TCGACGATGTAGTAGCGATCGGCTACCGTCGAGGCGAACCGGAAATTCTGCTCGACGAGCAGGATGGTGAAGCCCTCGTTCTTGAGGCGTTTGATGGTCTGGCCGATCTGCTGGATGATGACGGGAGCTAGCCCCTCGGTCGGTTCGTCCAACATCAAAAAGCGCGCGCCGGTACGCAGGATTCGTCCGATCGCGAGCATCTGCTGCTCGCCGCCGGACAATTTCGTGCCTTGGCTGCTCAGCCGTTCCTTCAGGTTGGGGAACAGCTCGAAAATCTGATCCAGCGTCAATCCACCGTGACGGACGGTCGGCGGCAGCAACAGGTTTTCGCGAACATCGAGGCTTGCGAAGATCCCGCGTTCCTCCGGGCAAAACGCGATACCCATTCGCGCGATCCTGTCCGATGCGGCGCGGATGATCTCCTTGCCGTCGAAGCGGACCGAACCTGAGCGTTTGCCGATAATTCCCATCACCGACTTCAGCGTGCTCGTCTTGCCCGCACCGTTGCGGCCGAGCAGCGTAACGACCTCGCCCGGATTAACCTGGAAGTTGATGCCGTGCAGGATGTGGGATTCGCCGTACCAGGCTTCGAGATTTTGCACCGACAGGATGGGATTGCCGGAAGCGGATGGCGCCAGCGCCGGATCGGCCATTTTCACATCAACCATGGCCTGCCCCCAGATAGGCTTCCTTCACGCGTTCGTCTTTGGCGAGGTCGATATAAGTGCCTTCCGCCAGCACGTGACCGCGCGTCAGCACGGTGATGATATCGGAGAGATTGGCGACGACGGACAGATTATGTTCGACCATCAGGATGGTGTACTTCGCGGAGATGCGCTTGATCAGCGCGGCAATCTTGTCGATGTCCTCGTGCCCCATCCCCGCCATCGGCTCGTCGAGCAGCATCATTTCGGGGTCGAGCGCCAGCGTGGTCGCAATTTCCAGCGCGCGCTTGCGGCCGTAAGGCATCTCGATCGCAGGCGTCTTGGCAAACTCGCTCAGGCCGACATCGTCAAGCAGTTCATGCGCGCGGGCGTTGAAGCGGTCGAGCACGGTCTTGGAACGCCAGAAGTCGAAGGAATGCCCGTGCTGACGCTGCAGCGCGACGCGCACGTTCTCCAGCGCCGTCAGGTGCGGGAACACTGCCGAGATCTGAAACGATCGAACCAGGCCGAGCCGCGCCACATCGGCCGGCGCCATCGCCGTGATGTCCTGTCCCTTGTAGAGGATCTGACCCGCCGACGGCCTCAGAAACTTGGTGAGCAGATTGAAACAGGTCGTCTTGCCGGCCCCATTAGGACCGATCAAGGCGTGAATACTGCCGCGACGCACCTTGAGGCTGACGTCGCGTACAGCAAAGAATCCCGCGAATTCCTTGGTCAATCCGTGGGTTTCGAGAATGAACTCATCCGTCAATCAAATTCCCCCGCGAGGCCATCGCCGCGACGTCTTCGGTCGCGCACGTGGCTTGTCTTTAATCTTTACAGCGGGCTTCCCCAGGGCTCTGAAAATACCGCGTTTGTTACGCGTGTTGAAATTCGTCCCGGGACCCGCCGCCTCCGGCCCGGAATATGCCGTCAACGGCCCTCCTTGTGCAAGGCGGAAAGCGGTACGGACCGCGCTTGGCCATTAGTCTTATAGCGATTTTGGCGCTATGGCCGCGGGCTTGGCGGCCCATCAGGAAAGTAGCCGTTAACGCTATCACCCCACTATTGAGAGCTCTTCACCAAATCTTTTCGCCTTCGGTCGAAGGTTTGGCGTTTTATTCCCGATATTGGACCCAAGCCGTATTGGACCCAAGCCTTGAACTTCGAAAGCGCCAACCCGACGGTCGTCAAATCAATCAGGCAGCGTGATCTCTTGAACACGTGGCTGCGGCTTTTTGCCCCCGCGCAGCGGGTGCCGCGCGTCGGCGAATTTCAGCCCTCCCGGATCGAGGAAGAACTTCCTGACCTGGTCTTTATGACGGTTGAGAAGGCCGAGCCGTTACAACTGATCATCGACAGCGACGGCACGCGCATGTCCGTCGCCTTTGGCTATACCGGCAAGGGACGATATCTCGACGAATATCTCGGCGCGCGGCTGGCGCCGCTTGTGATGCCGATCTATCAGCAATGCGTCACCCGCGCCCTTCCCGTCTACACCGTATCCCACGTCGACGACGCCTGCGGCCGCATCGTCGCCTACGAGCGGCTGCTGCTGCCATTTTCGGAAAATGGCGGCGTTACCCACGTCATCGCCTCGCTAAAGACCATCAGCGACGACGGCAGTTTCGAGATCAGGAACCTGATGCGCGGCAGCGACACATTACCGACGCCGAAGCTTCGCGCGGTAATCGACCGCGAGCTGTTCCATCGTGTCCCCGGCCGCATCCCCTCCGGCGATCTGATCGAGTTCAGCTAGCGGGATTCCGAGCCGCATCACGCCTTGGCGTGCCGCGCTCCTGCGCTCGCTTTCACCTCGCTGGCATAGATTTCCGGCTTGAAGCCGACGAGCAGCTTACTGCCGACCTCGAGAACCGGCCGCTTGATCATCGATGGCTGTTCCAGCATGAGCGCCAGCGCTTTTCGTTCGTTCAGGCCCTCTTTGTCGGCCTCAGGTAATTTCCGAAACGTGGTGCCGGCACGATTGAGCAGCGTTTCCCATCC
>DATHPL010000352.1:0-4108 GCA_035483915.1 Bradyrhizobium sp. | reverse complement strand
ACTCGGACACCCAGCCGATGCCGCTGATCAAGGGATCGTCCCACTCCTCGAAATAGACCTTCGGTTTGGGAGAAGGGCGCGCGATCGACGCAATGCTGGCCAATCGCTTCTCATAGCCGGCAGCGAGGTCGTCCGCGCGGCTCTGGGCGCCGACGAGCGCGCCCAACGTGCGGATCATCGCCAGAATGCCGGCAATATTGCGCTGGTTGAAGACATGGATCGCGACGCCGGCGCGGACCAGTTCGGCGACGATGTCGGCCTGCAGATCGGAGAAGGCGAGAACGAGGTCCGGCTTGAGGTCCAAAATCTTCGGAATATCGGCGGAGATGAAGGCGGAGACGCGCGGCTTCTCGCGCCTGACCTGCGGTGGCCGCACGGCATAACCGGAAACGCCGACAATCCGGTCCTGTTCACCGAGCAGATAAAGGGTCTCGACCGTTTCCTCGGTGAGACAGACGATGCGGCGGGGAGGGAACTGGCCCATGAAAGTGATATGCAGAACAAAAGACCGCTTGTCACGGCCCGCAGCAGTTGAAAACCTCGTTTTCGACTTTCAGACCATTGCGGAGTGACCGCCCGGGAGCACCGAACCAATGACGCCGCTTGAAAAGATACGTTCGATGAAAATTCCGTTTGCGGAATTGAAGGGAGTGACTTTCATCGAAGCAGACAAGGACCGCGTCGTGGCAAAGATGCTGGTTCGTCCGGATCTCTGCACCGTGAGTCACAGCATTCACGGCGGCGCCGTGATGGCATTCGCGGATTCGGTCGGCGCCGCAGCGACCGTGATCAATCTGCCGGAGGATGCCAAGGGTACGACCACCATCGAGAGCAAGACCAATTTCATTGGCGGTGCCAAAGAGGGAACCACCGTCGTTGCCACGGCGACACCCATTCATCGGGGGCGACGCACACAGGTCTGGCAAACCCGGCTGGAAACCGAGGAGGGAAAACTCATCGCGCTCGTCACGCAGACCCAGATGGTTCTCTGAATGGCGAGAGCTGCGTGTGGATTAACCCCGCTGTTATTGCAGCCAGAAATGGCCTTGAATTCCATGCTGCAATGCACAATATAGATGGTCTAGGGATTCGGCGCCTCCTCGAGGGCTACCAAGAGGAGATTGGACGTGAACTACCAGGACGTTTCGGGTTCGACGGTTGCCAGGGGCATCGTTCGCACGTTGAGCCGGCAGGAAGAGCTGCCGTTGCTCCGGGATCATCTGCTGAGGCTTGATCACCAAAGCCGCCATGATCGCTTTCACGGCTTCATGGACGATGGCTTCGTCGAGCGTTACGCGGAAAAATGCGCGAGCGACGGAACTGTTATCATCGCCTATCTCGAAGATGGCGTAGTACGCGCGGCGGCGGAGCTTCATCAGCCGGACGCGTCGCCTGATTCGTTGCCGGAGATCGCGTTCAGCGTCGAAGCCAGTCTGCGCCGCCAGGGCGTTGGAAGTCTGTTGTTTCGCAAGCTGATCGAAGAGGCGCGCGCGAAGGGCTATCGCTTTCTGCGGATTACGACTGGTGCTCAAAACGACGCCATGCGAGCGCTTGCCAACAAGTTTGGCGCGCATCTGACGTTCCGTTACGGCGAATCCACAGGAACGATCGACGTGAAGGAACAGCCGCGGACTGAACTCGCGCGACCGACGATCATCACGCCGGTCGACGCGGCGCGTGCGGTTATTCAATTCAACCGTGCTTACTGGAAGTTTCTGTTGCAGCTATATGGCTGGAAGCAGATCGCGTGAACAAGCCGGCGCGATTAATAGTCAGCGTCGACGACTCTTACGTGCCGGTCCGCTTGTCATTGCCGAATTTTCTCACCACGCGACGTTCGACCACGATCGAGCGCTGAGCACCCTGTTCACCCGCGATCACACGTGTTGCGGTACGCGCTTGGACGCGGCCAGCCTTCCTGATCTCGGCGGTAACGGTCTCGATCGGCATGCCCATGAGCGATGCCGCAATTTCAGCCTGTTCGCTCTGGTCTTCGGTGATGCCAGCCGCCGCGAAGATCGCCTCTTCGAGCGTGGGCGGATCACGCCGAACACGCCGCGGTCCGTACTTCGTATTCCAATCCTGGCTCATCGCCGACCCCATGTTGTCGCGGGAGATATCTAGGGATGGACATGTTGCATTGCAATATGAAACTGATGTGGCAATCCAGCTATGCATCCTTCTGATGTCAAAGGTTCTCGACCCGCGCAGCGTCAAAAATTTCGACCGTTGAAGCGCCGGCGGCCAGAGTTTTCAGGGCCCGAACGAAATCGCGCGAGGCAGGCACTGCGAAATGAGTTCCCAGCGCGGCCCGATCAGCCCATTGCTCGACGAACACGAGCCGGAGCGGATTCTCGCAATCGACATGCACCGCGTGAGCGAGACAACCCGGCTCGAGGCGCGAGCGATGCACATGCTCCAGGCTCAATCGTTGGACTTCATCGAAGGAATCTTCCCGCGCTGTCACGCTTCCCGTCACAAGGATCATCGCACTTCTCCCGACTTGATGATCTGACTCATAGCGCTTGCTCGGCTGCGCCAGTCATCTCGAGCGGCTGCTGCGGCCAGCGCTTGAGGGCGACGCGCCCCGAATCGGTCAGGACGTAGATGCCGCGCTCGACGCGGTCGAACCAGCCATAGACATTGTGCAGCAGAATCTTCGGTGCGTCCGGAATGGCGGGTTTGAGTTCGCGCACCTTGCGAGGACCTTCGCGGAGCGCCGCAGCGCAGGCCAAGGCTTGCTGACGATAGGCGGTCATGATCGGGGCACGTGTGCTGCCGCCAAGCGCCGGATCACCTTGACGCTTTCGATGCTCGGCGATCAGCCGCGAGCGCCGCTTCGGATCTCGACGAGGAACCGTGGTCGGGGAGACGATCACCTCGACCGCGCCCGTTGCGGTGACCGCGAGCATACCGAAGCCAAGGCGCCGGCAGAGATTGCGATAACGCGCGTCGCTCTCCCGTCCCTTGCCGCGTTCGGAGAATTTGGCGGCAAGCCACACTTCGTCGCAGGCACTCGCGCGGTCAACCGCTTGCAGGATCAGTTCGAGGTTGAAGGCGAGCTTCAATTCACTAATCACCACGATCGGAGGTTCGTCGTTCGAAAGCGCCACGAGGTCGCAGCCGCCGATCTCGCCTTTGACCGTAAAGCCGAGCTTTTCGAGAAACTTTTTAACGGGCAGATAAAGCGCGGTTTCCAAGGGCCATGCATCCCTGAACAGTGATCCAACGACTCACCGTCTCAGTTTACCCTAGATCGCGCACGGGCTTGGACACGTTAAACCCGCCCGTTGACTGGGAGCAGGGCGCCGGTAACCGCGCTCGCCGCGTCACTTGTCAAAAATAAGATGACCTCCGCCAGTTCCTCCGGCCTGACCCATTTCGCAAAGTCCGCATTCGGCATGCTGGCGCGGTTGGCGGCGGTATCGATGATCGACGGCAGCACCGCGTTCACGGTGATTTTGCCTTTCCATTCGGCGGCGAGCGCCTCGGTAAGGCGGTGCACGCCGGCTTTTGACGCCGCATAGGCACCCATGCCTGCGCCGGCCTGCAGCGCGCCCATCGCGCCGACATTGACGATCCGTCCCGCGCCCGACGCCGTGAGGTGAGGGATTGCCGACCGTGAGGCGTTGAGCGCGGTCAGAACATTGAGCGCATGCATGCGCTGCCAGGTTTTCGGATCGCCTTCGACGACCGTCTCAAAAGCAAAGCCGCCCGCGATGTTGACCAGGGCGTCGAGTTTGCCGAAATGCGAAGCCGCCGCATCGATCGCCCTCTTGGCCTCGGTCGCGTCGGTGAGGTCAACGCCGCCAAGTTCGATCCGCTCAGGCGTCGGCTTCAGCGCGGAGGCTGCGTGGTCAACGGCAGCGACGCGAGCACCTCGGGCGAGAGCGGATGCCACGACGACCTTGCCGAGCGCCCCGGAGGCGCCGGTCACGACAACGATCTTTCCTTCCATGACGGGATCTCCAGGGTAAGGCAACGTGCTTGCGATCCACTATGGGCACCCAAAATCCGTTGGCAATGCGGCCAGAACGCTCCGGCGCAACACGTTTTCGCGAAGGAAATGCCTGTAATTCCAGCCGTTGTCGGCGATCGTTAAAATTTG
>DATHPL010000351.1:0-2023 GCA_035483915.1 Bradyrhizobium sp. | reverse complement strand
GGCGAGAGCAATGTGCTGGGTCTGCGCGGCCGCGGCGTGTTTGTCGCGATTTCGCCGTGGAATTTTCCGCTCGCAATCTTTACCGGGCAAGTCGCCGCGGCCTTGATGGCGGGCAACACCGTCGTGGCCAAACCCGCCGAGCAGACGCCCTTGATTGCCTTCGAGATGGTCCGCCTGCTGCATGAGGCCGGCGTGCCCGCGTCCGCGCTGCATCTGATACCCGGCGATGGCCGCATCGGTGCGGCGCTCGTGGCCCATCCGAACGTGGCCGGCGTGGTCTTTACTGGTTCGACGGAAGTCGCGCGCAGCATCAACCGCGTGCTGGCGGCCAAGGATGGCGCAATCGTGCCGCTGATCGCCGAGACCGGCGGCATCAACGCCATGATCGTGGACGCAACCGCGCTGCCCGAGCAGGTCGCCGACGACGTTATCACCTCCGCGTTCCGATCGGCCGGCCAGCGCTGTTCGGCGCTGCGGATCCTG
Source organism: Bradyrhizobium sp. (assembly GCA_035483915.1). Classification (GTDB taxonomy): domain Bacteria; phylum Pseudomonadota; class Alphaproteobacteria; order Rhizobiales; family Xanthobacteraceae; genus Bradyrhizobium. The sequence goes on along the minus strand of DATHPL010000351.1, from coordinate 1,540 downwards.
TTCGTGCAGGAAGAGGTCGCCGATCGCATGATCGAGATGATCTCCGGCGCCGCACGCGAATTGAAAATCGGCGACCCCGGCGATCCCGCCGTCCACATCGGTCCGGTGATCGACGCCGAGGCCAAGGCGCGGCTTGAGGCGCATATCGCGCGCATGAAGCACGAGGCGCGCGTGCATTTTGCAGGGCACGCGCCGGAGGGCCAATATGTCGCGCCGCATATCTTCGAACTCGCAAATGCCGGTCAACTGACCGAAGAAGTGTTCGGCCCAATCCTGCATGTGGTGCGTTACGCGGCAGGCCACCTCAACGACGTACTGGCCTCGATCGAACACACGGGTTACGGGCTGACGCTCGGCATTCACTCGCGGATCGACGATGTGGTCGATTCCGTGGTCGAGCGGCTGGCGGTCGGGAATGTTTACGTCAACCGCAACATGATCGGCGCGGTGGTCGGCGTGCAGCCATTCGGCGGCTCTGGCCTGTCCGGCACCGGCCCCAAGGCCGGAGGCCCGCATTACCTGGCGCGCTTTGCCACCGAGCAGACCGTGACGATCAACACGGCCGCGGCCGGCGGCAATGCCGCGCTGCTGTCGGGCGAAGAATAGGCTGTCACAGGCAGGTGCCGGTAGAATTGCCGCACGGGACCTTTTTCGAGAGCTGCTGGGTTTTCTGCTTTGCGGCGGCCTGCGCCAGCACATCGAACGCAGTCACCGCGGGAAGCTGGGTCGCCCGCCGGTAGTCATCCGCCGCCTTGTCGAGCTTGTTCTGCGTCTCATAGAGTTTGGCGCGCGAAAAATAGACCTCGACCGACTCATGCAGCGCGATCGCCTTGTTGAGATCGTCCAGGGCGTTTTCGTAGGAGTGCATGGCAAGCCAGACCAGACTGCGTGTCTGCAAAGCGGCTGAATCGTTCGGCCGGCTGCCGAGCACGGTGTTGAGGTCGACCAGGGCGTTGGCGGTATCGTTCTTCGCAAGCAACACCCTGGCACGAAGCACCCGGGCCAGATTGTCAAAATCCGGGCTCTTCCCAACCACTTGGTTGAGCGCCACCAACGCGCGATCGTTCTGGCCGGAAAGCAACATCGCCAATCCTTGGCCGAGTTCGGCAATCTGATTGTTCGGATTGTGATCCAGCGCGGTCTTGATATCGAGAATACCCTCGGCGTTGCTGCCTTTGATCAGCAATGTGAACCCTCGCGAAGCGCGAGCGACGTCGTCGCTCGGGTTGAGAACGAGCGCCTGATCGAAATCCACCAGCGCCTTATCGAACTGGCTGAGTGCCAAATGGGTCTGCCCTCGTCCAGTGAAAGCCACGCCATCCTTCGGGTTAATGGAAATCGAACGATCGATATCCGCCAGCGCTTCCTGCAATTTTCCAGTAACGCGGTAGACCGCGCTGCGGGCGTTATAGGCAAACGCACTGTTCGGATCGAGTCTGATCGCCTGATTGGCGTCGGCCAGGCCCTCTTCGAACTGTCGAAGACCGGTGGATGCAATCGCCCGGAGCCCCAGCAATGGCACATCATTCGGCTTCAGCTT
>DATHPL010000350.1:0-4337 GCA_035483915.1 Bradyrhizobium sp. | reverse complement strand
GGCGTCGCCAGCGTCCGCCAGGGCAAGGTCTTCGACATCGAGCTCGCTGGCGCGGACAAGGCGAAGGCAGAGGCGGCGTTGAAAGACGCCGCCGACAAACTTCTCGCCAACACCGTGATCGAGAATTACCGGGTTGAAGTTTTGAGTTAGTTTTCCCTCTCCCCTTGCGGGAGAGGGTGGCGAGCGGAGCGAGCCGGGTGAGGGGTTCGCAGGACTCGTTTTTACGTAACCCCTCACCCGGTTCTCCATGCCGCAAGCGGCATTTCGAACCACCCTCTCCCGCAAGGGGAGAGGGGAAGGAAGCAGGCTCGTTTGGAATGAAATCCGCCGTTCTCGTCTTTCCCGGAATCAATCGCGAGCGCGACATGGCGCGCGCGTTAAAACTCGCCTCCGGTAATGAGACTGCGATGGTCTGGCATGCCGAGACGTCGCTGCCCGCGGGTACTGATCTCGTGGTGGTGCCGGGCGGATTTTCCTATGGCGATTACCTGCGCTGTGGCGCGATTGCGGCACGCGCGCCGGTCATGGACGCCGTGCGCGACTTTGCCGCCAAAGGCGGCCTCGTGCTCGGCGTCTGCAATGGCTTTCAGATCCTCTGCGAGGCCGGCCTATTGCCCGGCGTGCTCATGCGCAACGCGCGGCTGAAATTCATCTGCAAGGATGTGCATCTGCGTGTCGAGCGTTCCGACACGCCGTTCACGCGCGGCTACAACGCCGGTCAGGTCATTCGCGTGCCGGTCGCTCACGGCGAGGGCAATTACGAAGCCGATGAAGAGACATTGAAGCGCATCGAAGGTGAGGGGCGGGTGCTCTACCGTTATTGCTCGGCGGATGGCGACGTCGGCGAGCCCGCCACCAATATCAACGGCGCGGCGCATTCGATCGCGGGCCTCCTCAGCGAGCGCGGCAACGTGCTCGGCATGATGCCGCATCCGGAAAATCACGTCGAAGACATCATGGGCTGTACCGATGGCCGCGGCCTGTTCGCGGGCCTTGTCGCGCATCTGGAGCAGGCGGCGTAGTCGCCGACCTCTACCGCTCGGACTGCGCTTCCGCTGTCACAATCTATTCACACTAGTTTGCTGTTTCGGCAACCTCGGATTGTCTGGTCACGCGGGTCGCGTTATGCAGAAGCCAGCGACCGATCGTTTGCCGGAAAATTCCGCCATGCCTGTTGCCCTCATCATTTTGCTGCTGGACATCTCGCTGATTTATCACGCCTCGCGCACCGGGCGAATGCAGCCCTGGGCCTTCATTATCCTGATGGTGCCGTTCCTCGGCGCGATGGCCTATATCTGCGTCGAGCTGATACCGGAATGGTTTTCCAGTCCCGGCGCCCGGCAGGCGCGTCAACGCGTCGCCAGCCGGCTCGATCCGGACAAGCGCTATCGTGAATTGTCCGACCGGCTTGCCGACAGCGACACCATTGCCAACCGCGCGAACCTGGCGGCCGAATGCTTGAACGTTGCGCGCTTCGACGAAGCCGAGCGCCATTACGATCACATTCTGGCGCTGCCGATGGGTGAGGTTCCGCAATACGCATTGGGAAAGGCGCAGGCGCAGTTTTCGGCCAAGCGACTGGCCGATGCGCTGGCAACGTTGGATGACCTGCAAAAGCGCTGGCCCGATTTCCAGTCGGCCGAGGGACACTTGCTCTATGCCCGCACGCTTGCCGACCTCGGGCGCATCGACGAGGCGCTGGAGGAATATCATGCCGTGGCCGCCTATTTTCCGGGCGCGGAGGCGACGGTCCGCTACGGAATGCTGCTCAAGACGACCGGACGCACCGCCGAGGCCCGCGTCATCTTCAATGAACTGCTGATCAAGATGAAGCGGGCGCCCCGGTATCTGCGCAACGCCCAGGCTGAATGGCTGTCGATCGCGGAAAAGCAGCTATCGACCTGAGCCCGGCGGGTATTGACCGCAACTCCGTCCATGGCGGGGTCTTGTAAATCCGGTCTGCGGTGCGCAACTCCAGCGGATCGGTGCGCCCGCAAAGCTATGGACAGCGGGAAAATGCTCCATAAAAGACCTTTTCCCTTCGCTCCGATCTTCCTAATAAGGCCTCATGAACCAGCCGCAGATCACCCCCGAACTTGTCGCCGCCCACGGTCTCAAGCCTGACGAATATGAGCGCATTCTCAAGCTGATCGGACGGGTGCCGACGTTCACGGAACTCGGGATTTTCTCGGCGATGTGGAACGAGCACTGCTCGTACAAATCCTCGCGCATCCATCTGCGGGGCCTGCCGACCAAGGCGCCCTGGGTGATCCAGGGCCCCGGCGAGAATGCCGGCGTCATCGACATTGGCGATGGCCAGGCGGTGGTGTTCAAAATGGAAAGCCACAACCATCCGAGCTACATCGAGCCCTATCAGGGCGCGACCACCGGCGTCGGCGGCATCCTGCGCGACGTCTTCACCATGGGGGCGCGGCCGATTGCGTGCCTCAACGCGCTCTCTTTCGGCGCGCCGGAACACCCCAAGACGCGTCATCTTGTTTCGGGCGTCGTCGCCGGCATCGGCGGCTACGGCAATTCGTTCGGCGTGCCGACCGTCGGCGGGCAAATGCGTTTCCACACCCGCTACGACGGCAACATCCTGGTCAATGCGATGGCGGTGGGTTTGGCCGACACCGATAAGATTTTCTACGCGGCCGCTTCCGGCGTTAACATGCCGATCGTCTATCTCGGCTCCAAGACGGGACGTGACGGCATCCACGGCGCCTCGATGGCGTCGGCCGAATTCGACGATGACTCGGCCGAGAAGCGGCCCACGGTGCAGGTCGGCGATCCCTTCGCCGAGAAGCTGTTGTTAGAGGCGTGCCTCGAAATCATGGCGGCCGATTGCGTGATCGCGATCCAGGACATGGGCGCGGCGGGCTTGACCTGTTCGGCGGTCGAGATGGGCGCCAAGGGCGATCTCGGCGTCGATCTCGATCTCGACGCCGTTCCGACGCGCGAAACCGGCATGAGCGCCTATGAGATGATGCTCTCGGAGAGCCAGGAGCGCATGCTCATGGTGCTCAAGCCCGAGAAGGAAAAAGAGGCCGAAGCGATCTTCCGCAAATGGGGGCTCGATTTCGCGGTGGTCGGCTACACCACGCCGAGCAAGCGTTTTGTCGTCAAGCATGGCGGCGACGTGATGGCCGACTTGCCGATCAAGGAATTGGGTGACGAAGCCCCGCTCTACGACCGGCCGCATGTCGCGCAACCAGCAAAACCGGTGATCGCCGCACGTGAAGTGAAGCCGCCGATCGGCATCGTGCAGGCGCTGGAAAAATTGATCGCAACGCCTGAACTGTGTTCGAAGCGCTGGGTGTGGGAGCAATACGATCACGTCATCCTCGGCAATACCGTGCAGCGGCCGGGTGGCGATGCCGCCGTCGTACGTGTCGAGGATGGCCCCAAGGGTCTCGCGCTCACCGTCGACGTCACGCCGCGCTATTGCGAGGCCGATCCGTTCGAAGGCGGCAAGCAGGCTGTCGCCGAAGCCTGGCGCAACATCACAGCCGTCGGCGGACGACCGCTTGCGATCACGGACAACCTCAATTTCGGCAATCCGGAGCGGCCGGAGATCATGGGCCAGTTCGTCGGATGCCTGAAAGGCATTTCGGAAGCCTGCCGCGCGCTCGACTTCCCGGTCGTGTCCGGCAACGTCTCGCTCTACAACGAGACCAACGGCCGCGGCATCCTGCCGACGCCCTCGATTGGCGGCGTCGGCCTGTTGGACGATTTCACCAAATCCGCCACGCTCGCGTTCAAGGCGGAGGGCGAAGCGATCCTGTTGATCGGCGACACGCAAGGCTGGCTCGGCCAATCCGTGTATCTGCGCGACGTCTGCGGGCGCGAGGAGGGCGCGCCGCCGCCGGTAGACCTCGCGGCCGAAAAACGCAATGGTGACGTCGTGCGCGGCATGATCCGCGCGGGCACGGCGACCGCGGCCCACGACATTTCCGATGGCGGTCTGTTGGTGGCGCTCGCCGAGATGGCGATCGCAAGTGGCATCGGCGCGCGGCTCCTGGCTGCACCCGGCTCGATCGTGCCGCATGCGTTCTGGTTCGGCGAAGACCAGGCGCGCTATGTCGTCACTGTTCCTGCCGAACAGGCGGGTCTCGTGCTCGCCAAGATGAAGGGCGCCAGCGTGCCTTGCGTGCGGATCGGGACGACGGGCGGCGATGCGATCGCCATTGCCGGCGAGGACGCCCTTTCGGTGACCGCGCTAAAGGACGGTTTCGAAAGCTGGTTGCCGGCCTATATGGGCGGCAAGGCCTGATCCAAAACATTGTTTCTAGAGCACGCGCGCCACGCCCGGAATTTTGCGTAAAGCGCTGGTCGCG
>DATHPL010000349.1:0-4697 GCA_035483915.1 Bradyrhizobium sp. | reverse complement strand
CGCGCCCATTTTCACGAATTCATGGCCGAGGTGCACGAGCGGATCTACGGCTTTCGCCAGGAGATCGCGCACGGCAAGATTCCCGATGAAGACGTGATCGGGCTCACGGCCAACGCGATCTTCGAGCAGGCGTGGCTGTTGTGCTTTGACGAATTCCACGTCACCGACATTGCGGACGCCATGATCCTGGGCCGGCTGTTTGCCCGGCTATTCGAGCTCGGCACCGTGGTGGTGGCGACATCCAATGTGGCACCCGACGACCTCTACAAAGGCGGGCTGAACCGGTCGCTGTTTCTGCCCTTCATCGCGCAGATCACGGACCACATGATCGTGCTGCGGCTGGACGCCCGCACCGATTTCCGGCTGGAAAAACTGGCCGGCGTCAAAATGTGGCTGGTGCCGGCGGACAGCACCGCCGCGACGGCGCTCGACAAGGCCTGGGCTCGCATGACCGGCAATGCGCCGTGTCGGTCGCGGGAGATTTCGATCAAGGGCCGAACCCTGCATGTGCCGTGCTCGGCGCATGGCGTGGCGCGGTTTGGCTTCGCCGATATCTGCGAGCAACCGCTCGCCGCATCCGACTATCTTAGGCTTGCCCGCGACTATCACACCCTCATGATCGATCGCATTCCGGTGATGGATTATCCCGAGCGCAACGCCGCCAAACGCTTCATCACCTTGATCGATACGCTGTACGACAACGGTGTGAAGCTGATGGCCTCGGCCGAGGCCGATCCGTTGTCGCTCTATGTCGCCTCGGACGGCGTCGAGGCGAACGAATTCAAGCGGACGTCATCGCGGCTGATCGAGATGGGCTCGGAATCCTACCTGGGTCTGCCGCACGGCTTCAAGGATTCGGCGGCCAGCGGCTCGACGACGGGGTTGGTGGAGACGTGACTCCTGTCATTCCGGAGCGCGCGCTCGCGCGACCCGTTGGCGAGCTCCGGAATGACGCCCGCCCGACAATTGAGCACGCTCCGGCTTGAACGGGCCGTTCGAAAGGGATAACCAGCCTCTAAACAGCTTTCACCCACCTCCATCGGTTCAAAGGACACTCCCATGGCGCGCAACAAGATCGCTCTGATTGGCTCCGGCCAGATCGGCGGAACGCTGGCCCACCTCATCGGTCTGAAGGAACTCGGTGACGTCGTCATGTTCGACATCGCCGAAGGCGTGCCGCAGGGAAAATCGCTCGATCTGGCGCAGTCCTCGCCGGTTGACGGGTTCGACGCCCATATGACCGGCGCCAATTCCTACGAAGCGCTCGATCGCGCCGATGTCTGCATCGTCACCGCCGGCGTGCCGCGCAAGCCCGGCATGAGCCGCGACGACCTCTTGAGCATCAATCTGAAGGTGATGGAGCAGGTTGGCGCCGGCATCAAGAAATACGCACCCGATGCTTTCGTCATCTGCATCACCAACCCGCTCGACGCGATGGTGTGGGCGCTCCAGAAGGCCTCCGGCCTGCCGCAAAAGAAGGTGGTGGGAATGGCCGGCGTGCTGGACTCCTCGCGCTTCCGCTATTTCCTCGCCGACGAGTTCAACGTCTCGGTCGAGGACGTCACCGCTTTCGTTCTCGGCGGCCATGGCGACACCATGGTGCCGCTGGTGCGCTATTCGACGGTTGCCGGCATTCCGCTGCCCGATCTCGTGAAGATGGGTTGGACCTCGCAGTCCCGGATCGACGAGATCGTCGACCGCACCCGCAACGGCGGCGCGGAGATCGTCAACCTCCTCAAAACCGGTTCGGCCTTCTACGCGCCCGCGGCTTCGGCGATCGCGATGGCCGAGAGCTATCTCAAGGACAAGAAGCGCGTGATGCCCTGCGCCGCCTACCTCAACGGCGAATATGGCGTGAAGGACATGTATGTCGGCGTGCCCGTCGTGATTGGGTCGAAGGGTGTCGAGCGGATTGTCGAGATTGAGCTCGCAGGCAAGGACCGCGAAGCCTTCGATAAATCGGTCGGTGCCGTGCAGGGCCTGGTCGACGCCTGCAAAAAGATCGCGCCGGATCTTCTCGGCCGCTGATCGGCCGAACCTTGGGCATGAGGGGCCGCTCGATCGGCCTCTTATGCCAACGCGATGAAATTGCATTCGATTTCAGATTTGCGTCTGGCGTGGCATATGGTATACCAGAGCGAAATCGGGCGCCACTGGTGATGTGAGCGGACAGGATTCGGGGAGAGCGTCGACATGAATATCCATGAATATCAGGCCAAGGCGCTGCTCAGCGAATTCGGCGTAGCCATCTCCAAGGGCGTGCCGGTGCTTAAAGCCGCCGATTCGGATGCGGCCGCCAAGACCCTTCCCGGCCCGGTCTGGGTGGTGAAGAGCCAAATCCATGCGGGTGGCCGCGGCAAGGGCACCTTCAAGGAAGCCTCCGCGGGGACCAAAGGCGGCGTGCGCATCGCCAAGTCGGTCGCCGAGGTCAACGAATTCGCCAAGCAAATGCTGGGGGCGACGCTGGTCACGGTGCAAACCGGGCCGCACGGCAAGCAGGTCAACCGCCTCTACATCGAAGACGGCTCCGATATCGACAAGGAGTTTTATCTCTCGATCCTGGTCAACCGCGAAACCTCCGAAGTGTCGTTCGTGGTGTCGACCGAAGGCGGTGTCAACATCGAGGATGTCGCCCACAAGACCCCCGAGAAGATCGTTTCTTTCTCCGTCGACCCCGCCACCGGCATCATGGGCCATCACGGCCGCACGGTGGCCAAGGCGTTGAACCTGACCGGCGATCTGGCCAAGCAGGCGGAGAAGCTGGTGTCCCAGCTCTACGCGGCATTCACCGCCAAGGACATGGCGATGCTGGAAATCAACCCGCTGGTGGTCACCAAGCAGGGTCAGCTTCGGGTTCTCGACGCCAAGGTGTCGTTTGACGACAATGCGCTGTTTCGACACCCCGAGGTCCTCGTGCTGCGCGACGAGACCGAGGAGGACGCCAAGGAAATCGAAGCCTCGAAATACGACCTCAACTACGTCACGCTCGACGGCACCATCGGCTGCATGGTCAACGGCGCCGGTCTTGCCATGGCGACGATGGATATCATCAAGCTCTACGGCATGGCGCCGGCGAACTTCCTCGACGTCGGCGGCAGCGCCAGCAAGGAAAAGGTCGCGGCTGCCTTCAAGATCATCACCGCCGATCCCAACGTGAAGGGCATCCTGGTCAACATCTTCGGCGGCATCATGAAGTGCGATGTCATCGCAGAGGGCGTGGTCGCCGCGGTGAAGGAAGTCGGCCTCAAGGTGCCGCTGGTGGTGCGTCTCGAAGGCACCAATGTCGACGCCGGCAAGAAGATCATCAGCGCAAGCGGCCTCAATGTGCTGCCGGCCGACAATCTCGACGACGCCGCGCAAAAGATCGTCAAGGCCGTCAAGGGAAGCTGACGATGGCCGATCATCTCGCCGCCCCGACACCGCTCGAAGAACACCGCAGGCTTGCGGTATTCGCGGGCGAGTGGGCCGGCGAGGAAACGGTCTATCCCTCGCGCTGGACCGAGGGCGGTCCGGCGACCGCAACCGTCTCGGCCCGTATCGATCTCAACGGCTTTTATCTCATTCAGGACGCGCGCCAGACGCGCGACGGCAAGGAGAGCTTCGCCACCCACGGGGTGTTCACCTATGACCGCGACGATCGTCTCTACAAATTATTCTGGCACGACTCGCTCGGTTATTATCCGCCGTCGCCGGCGTCCGGCGGCTGGAGCGGCAAATCGCTGATCCTCGTGCGCGGCTCGCTGCGCGGCAACGCGCGCCATGTTTACGAAGTCATCGACGACAACAGCTATTCCATGAAAATCCAGTTTTCGCCCGATGCGGAAGGGTGGGCCGACGTGCTCACCGGCGTCTATCGGCGGATCCACTAGACCCCTTTACCCGACTATCTCGCGAAAGCAGTCTCAGCCATGTCCATTCTGATCGACAAAAACACCAAGGTCATCTGCCAGGGCTTTACCGGCAAGAACGGTACCTTCCATTCGGAGGCCGCGATCGCCTATGGCACCAAGATGGTCGGCGGCACCTCGCCCGGCAAAGGCGGGGCAACCCATCTGGGCCTGCCGGTGTTCGACACGGTGGCGGAAGCGCGCGAGAAAACGGGAGCGGATGCTTCCGTGATCTACGTGCCGCCGCCGGGCGCGGCGGATGCGATCTGCGAAGCGATCGATGCGGAAATTCCGCTGATCGTCTGCATCACCGAAGGCATTCCGGTGCTCGACATGGTCCGCGTGAAGCGCTCGCTCTCGGGCTCGAAGTCGCGGCTCATTGGACCCAATTGCCCGGGCGTCATGACGGCCGGTGAATGCAAGATCGGCATTATGCCGGCGAATATCTTCAAACCCGGCAATGTCGGCATCGTGTCGCGCTCGGGTACGCTGACCTATGAGGCGGTGTTCCAGACCTCGCAGGAAGGCCTCGGCCAGACCACCGCGGTCGGCATCGGCGGCGACCCGGTCAAGGGCACCGAATTCATCGACGTGCTGGAAATGTTCCTGGCCGACCCCAAGACCACCTCGATCGTCATGATCGGCGAGATCGGCGGTTCGGCCGAAGAAGACGCCGCCCAGTTCCTGAAAGACGAAGCCAAGCGCGGACGCAAGAAGCCGATGGTCGGCTTCATTGCCGGCGTCACGGCACCCCCCGGACGGCGCATGGGCCATGCCGGCGCGATCATTTCCGGCGGCAAGGGCGACGCC
>DATHPL010000348.1:0-2436 GCA_035483915.1 Bradyrhizobium sp. | reverse complement strand
AGCCTGTCGGACTGATGTTTGCAACTTGATCGGCAACGACGGTTTTGCTGGCGTGAACGTTCACCTGGCGCTTGATCGTGTGCGGAGCGCGTTATTCCGGTCCCTTCGACCTTCAATCGGGACGTTTGGCTCCTGTCTAACTGATCTTCGACAGTTGCGAGGGTCGGCTGGGTGTAAGTACCTGTAATTGCTGATGTCGAGAGGCTGGTTGCTCGAGAACGTAGTGCCACGTTTCATGCTTATTTGTGTTGATGGGAGCTGATTCTGCTGCGATCTTGTGCTCACCACACAGGAGTCGCCGATGTATTTCCGCAAGAAGACCTCCGGCGGACGCGCTTATCTCCAGATCGTTGAAAGTCGCCGCGACGGCGGGCAGGTCCGTCAGCAGGTGATCGCCACGCTGGGCCGCTATGAGGATTTGCGCGAGAGCGGCCAATTGGAACGGCTGTTGCGGTCGGGGGCGCGGTTTTCCTGTCAAGCGATGGTGGTCGACGCCGTCCATGACGGGAGTGCAACGGTATCGGAAGTGCGGCGGCTTGGGCCAGCTCTGGCATTCGAGCGTTTATGGGAAGAGACCGGCTGCCGCGCCGTGATCGAAGAACTCGCAGGAGAACGCAAGCACGAGTTCGCACTCGAACGTGCGGTCTTCCTCACCGTGCTGCATCGCCTGTTCGCGGGCGGGTCTGATCGGGCGGCGGACCGCTGGCGCGAGGACTACCGGATCGACGGCGTCGAGGGGCTCGACCTGCATCACCTTTATCGGGCGATGGCGTGGCTGGGTGAGGAACTGCCGGGCGACGAACAGGATGGCCGCACATTGGCGCCACGCTGTCTCAAGGATGTGATGGAAGAGCGGCTGTTTGCCAAGCGGCGCGACCTGTTCAGCAAGCTCGACCTCGTGTTCATGGACACGACGAGCCTGTATTTCGAAGGCGCTGGCGGGCAGACACTCGGTCGTCATGGGTTCTCGAAGGACCATCGGCCAGACCTGCATCAGATGATCCTCGCCGTCCTGCTCGACGGCGACGGGCGGCCGGTTTGCACGGAGATGTGGCCGGGCAACACCGCCGATACCGGCAGCCTGGTTCCGGTGGTCGACCGGCTCCGCAAGCGGTTCTCGATCGGTCGCGTTTGCATTGTCGCCGATCGCGGCATGATCAGTGCGGAGACGATCGCGGAACTGGAAGCGCGCGGGCTGTTCTACATTCTCGGTGTGCGCGAGCGCTCCGACAAACTGGTACGCAACCTCGTGCTCGACGATCCCGCGCCGTTCGTGCCGTTGACCATCACCAAGCGCCGCAAGAGTGTTGACTACGAGGCCAAGGCGGTGACGCTTGCCGGGCGTCGCTACATCGTCTGCCGCAATCACGACGAGGCGAAAAAGGATGCCGCCGATCGTGCCGCGATCCTGGCCGCGCTCGAACGGCAACTCAAGAAGGGCGATAAGGCGCTCGTCGGCAATACCGGTTATCGCCGCTTCCTCGCATCGACCAGTGAGGATCGCTTCGCCATCGATTATGCCAAAGCCGAAGAGGATGCCAAATTCGATGGCGTGTTCGTGCTGCGCACAAACACCGACCTTGCGCCGCTTGATGCGATGCTCTGTTACAAACAGCTGACGATGGTGGAACAGACCTTCCGCACAGCCAAGAGCCTGTTCGCGACGCGGCCGATCTTCCACAAAGTCGACGAGACCATTCGCGGTCACGTGTCCTGCAGCTTCCTCGCCCTCGTCCTGAAGAAGGAGCTGGAGGAGCGCATCGCCGACCTCGGTCGCAAGGGCTCCTGGCCGGACATTCTCGCCGATCTCGACTCGCTCACCGAGACCAAGGTCGAGCAGGACGACAAATGCTTCCTGCTGCGCTCGCCACCGCGTCCCGCCGCCAGTCTTGCGCTCGCCGCCACCGGCGTCGCGCTGCCGCCCACCGTGCGCCAGGTCAACAAGGCCTGATCGCGACGCCGTCCATCCGCAGATGTAGTGCCAACGAATCCATGCGGCGCAGATTCTGGCCGTAGATCAATCAGTTGAGTATTGGCACTGTCGAAGATGAGCTTGACAACGCGGGGGCGGGGTTTGTGACCGCAACCGTCGAGCCAGCGCTCAAGTTCCGTTGCGGAACTGTAGAAGCGTGCCGGAGCAAAGATATTTAAAGGCTAACACGGGTTCCGATTTTCTCACCACGTCAACTAATTTTGCCTCCCGCTTCTTTCGAACTCCATCAGAGGCAGTCCCGCAAACCCCAATTCCCAGCCCGGTTATCTCAAGCAAAACCAATCAACCAGTAGCTCTCTTTATGCCGCGCCTATGAAATCGGCCTTGTTTCCGTCTCGAATTCCTATGCCCGGACCGGCACATTGCGCAGGTTCCTCGATGCGGGCGAAATGCGATGAATCGGCAGGTTTGTCCGTAATGTTTACGGCTGCGAAATCAAAGGA
>DATHPL010000347.1:0-7040 GCA_035483915.1 Bradyrhizobium sp. | reverse complement strand
CTCAAACACGGCCTTGTCTTCGACGATCGATTTGCCGAATTTGCGGCGGATGCGCTCGGCGGAGAGCTGAATCGGCGTCAGCGGATTCTTGATTTCGTGCGCGATCCTGCGGGCGACGTCGGCCCAGGCCGAGGTTCGCTGGGCCGAGACGAGTTCGGTGATGTCGTCAAGCGTGATGATGTAGCTGTCTCGCGTCTGGCTCGTCTGCTCGGCGGTGACGCGAACCGAGATATTTCGCTCGTGACCGTCGCGATTGATGGTGATCTGGCCCTGCACCAGCCGCTGTGTGCTTTCCCGCGCCGTCTTCATCATCTCGTCGAGTTCGGGCAGCACGTCCGATAACGGATGATCCAGTGTTTCCGATTCAGCATGGCCGATCAGCTTTTCCGCCGAGCGGTTGAGGATGCCGACGCTGCCGGAAGCATCAACGCCGATGATGCCGGCGCTGGCGGATGACAATACCGCTTCGATGAATCGCCGCCGGCTGTCGATCAGATCGCTCGCATTGACCAATTCGTCGCGCTGGGTGCGCAACTCCTGCGTCATCTTGTTGAAGGTTTCGCCGAGTTGCGCGAGGTCACCCTCCGAGCGCAATACCGGCACCTGCACATGAAGGTCGCCGGTCGAGACCATATGGGCGGCGCCCATCAGCCGCCGGATCGGCGTGACCAGCGAATTGGCGAAATTCAGCCCCAACAGAATCGAGGCCATCAGGATGGTCAGCGCGATGACGGCAAAGATCAGCGCGAAATTCACCTGAACGCCGAGCCGGCGCGCTTCGATCTCGGCATATTCGGCGACGCTCGCTTCGGTCTGTTTGAGCTGATCGACGACGTGCGGATCGAGCTGGCGCGCCACGTAGAGAAACGTATCGTTGAAAGCGCGCAGCCGGATCAAGGCCGCCACATAGTTCTGCTCGGGCAGAACCGCGATTTCAGGTTCATTTTCGTTGACGTTGCTCAGAAAGTCCGCCGGCGGCGCGGCAAAGGCCAGCGGGATACCGGTTTCGGCGCTTTCAAGAACGTGACGGTCCTTGTCGATCAGCATTGCGCCGGGCAGATTGCGCGAGCCAGCACTGGCGGTCAGAAACTCCCGGAAGGACTGGCGGTCCTGGTCGTAGAGCGGCCGGGCGCGGCCAATGTCATTGGCCATGCCTAAGATGTCGCCGCGAATAAGCTGGGCATGCTCCTGCATGTAAGCCCGCGCAATGATCAGCGAGTTCTCGATCACCTCGCGGGTTGGGCCGGAAAACAACCGGTCGAGGCCACGTTCGATCGTGACGTTGGCGACGATTGCCACCAGCACGGCCGGCAGCACCGCCATGATCGAAAACAGGCTGACGATCTGAACATGGAGCCTGGCGGCGGCGCGGCCACGGCGCCGGGCCTGCATCACTTGCCAGACTTCGCGCAGGATGATGCCGACCAGCACCAGGATGGTGGCGCCATTCATCAGGATGAAGGACACCGCGACTTCACGCGTCGGCTCGATGTGGGTCAGGCCGGTCAGCACCACAAAGGTGAGAAAGGCCGACACGAGCGCGAGCCCGATTGCAATCGGCGCGAGCAGCCGCAAGAGGGACCGCCCCTTGGGCTCAACGAGCGACGGATCGAATTGGGCGGCCGAGGTGTCCAAGCTGGTCATACCGGCAAATGATAAGATGAAAGCTCAAACGCCCGCACTAGCGGACTGATGCATTCATATCACAATGTTGCCAAATTGCGACAAATCCGCGGCGCATGCCACATCATGAAAGTCCAATCCCCCAAGAATCAGACCTAAATGGCCGCTATCAACTATCTAGTTACCAGTGCGATAGACCTGAATATCCAAATCTCGGATTTTCTTCCGCAGCGTATTGCGGTTGAGACCCAACAGATCAGCCGCCCGGATTTGATTGCCCCGGGTCGCGGCCAGCGCGGCCGTGAGCAGCGGGACCTCGATCTCCTTGAGAATGCGGTGATAGAGGCCGGGCGGCGGCACGCCGTTCGGGAAGCCCGAGAAGTGCGAGGATAGATAGGCCTCCACCGCGCCGCCGAGATTGTCGATGCCTTGGTGCATGGTGCCGCCTGAGGCAACTGCCGGTGGCGCCAGTTCGCCGTCGATCACCGACGCCGTGATGACATCCTGCGGGTAAAGCGCTGCGAGCCTGCGGGCGAGGTTTTCGAGTTCGCGCACATTGCCGGGCCAGCGATGCTGCTTCATCCGCTCCAGCGCCAGCGTGTCGAGCTTCTTCGGCGGCAAACCATCCTTCTCGGCCAGCGCGAAGAAATGCCGGATCAGATCCGGCAGATCCTCAATCCGCTCGCGTAAGGGAGGAAGCCGCAGCGGCACCACGTTGAGGCGGAAGAACAGGTCTTCGCGGAACAGACCCTGCTGAATCAGGATGCGCAGATCCTTGTTGCTGGCGGCCACGATGCGCACGTCGGTCTTGATCGGCGTACGGCCGCCAACGGTGGTGTATTCGCCCTGCTGAAGCACCCGCAGCAATCTCGTCTGCGCTTCCATCGGCATGTCGCCGATTTCGTCGAGGAACAGCGTGCCGCCTTCGGCCTGCTCGAACCGGCCGGAAGCGCGGGTGTTGGCACCGGTGAAGGCGCCGCGTTCATGGCCGAACAATTCCGACTCGATCAGGTCGCGCGGGATCGCCGCCATGTTCACCGCGACGAACGGTCCGTTGCGTCGCTTGCCGTAATCGTGCAGGGCGCGCGCCACCAATTCCTTGCCCGTGCCGGATTCGCCGGAGATCATGACCGTCAGGTCGGTCTGCATCAGCCGCGCCAGCACGCGATAGATTTCCTGCATCGCCGGCGAGCGGCCGACCAGCGGGATCGCGTCGAACTCGGCATCGTCAGGCGCGCTTGCCACCCGCTCCTTCGGCTCCGCCAGCGCGCGGCCGACGATGGCAATCAATTCCTTCAGGTCGAAGGGTTTGGGCAGATATTCGTAGGCGCCGCGTTCGGAAGCGCGGATCGCGGTCATGAAGGTGTTCTGGGCACTCATCACGATCACGGGGAGGTTCGGCCGCATCTTCTTGATCCGCGGCAGCAGATCGAAGGCGTTCTCGTCGGGCATCACCACGTCGGTGATAACGAGATCGCCCTCGCCCTGGCTCACCCAACGCCACAGCGTTGCGGCGTTTCCGGTCAACCGCACCTCATATCCGGCGCGTGACAGCGCCTGATTGAGAACGGTGCGGATGGCGGTGTCGTCATCAGCTACGAGAATGCTTCCTGCGGGCATCGTCATACTCATCTTGGGTTCTGTGAGGCGTGCAACGGCGTCCCGGAAACGTCATCACGGTCACTTGGATCAAGTTTTTTGGCGGCGTTGAACATCGGCAACAGCACCCGGAAGGTGGTCTTTCGCGGCTGCGACTCGCACTCGATGATGCCGCCGTGATCGCCGACGATCTTGGCCACCAGCGCCAGTCCAAGCCCGCTGCCGGTCGGCTTGGTCGTGACAAACGGGTCGAACAGATTTGGCAACAGGTCCTCCGGCACGCCGGGGCCGTTGTCCTTGACGCAGAATTCCAGCGGCAGCGAAACCCGCGACTTCTTTCCCGGCACCGAGAGCCGGACGCCGGGACGAAACGCTGTGGTAAGCTGGATTTCCGCCTCGTTGCCGAGATCGGCTGTCGCTTCGGCGGCGTTCTTCACCAGATTGAGGAAAACCTGGATCAGTTGATCCTGGTTGGCGAGCACTGGCGGCAGTGACGGGTCGTATTCCTCGACAAAGCGAATGTTGCGCGCGAAACCGGACTGCGCGAGCCGTTTGACGTGATCGAGCACCGAATGGATATTGACCGGACCGCGCGCGACGGGGCGGTCGTCGCCGAACACCTCCATACGATCGACCAGCGTAACGATGCGATCGGCCTCGTCGCAGATCAGCCGGGTCAGCGTTCGGTCTTCGGGAGACGCCGCCTGCTCGAGCAATTGCGCCGCGCCGCGAATTCCCGACAGCGGATTCTTGATCTCATGCGCCAGCATCGCGGCCAGCGCGATCACCGAGCGCGCCGCGCTTCGGTGGGTCAGCTGCCGGTCCATCTTGTCGGCAATGCTGCGTTCCTGAAGCATCACCACGATATGACCGGGCCGCTCGCTAACAGGGGCAACGTGAAGATCGACCTGCCGGTCACCTCCCATTCGCGGCGTGCCGAGATCGACCTTGTACTCGTTGACCGGTGAGCCGGAGGAGCGAACCTGGTCGATCAAAGCCAGCAAGGGACTTCCGAACGGCACCAGCTCTTTCAGCGAATGCCGTTGCAGGAACTGGGCGGAGATTTCGAAAAACGACTCCGCCGCCATGTTCGCGTCCGCGATCCGCCCATCGGGCCCGACCAGCAGCACCGGGTTCGGTAACGCGTTGAGGATGATCTCGGCGTCGGTCGGCAGCGGGCGGCGGCTTTCGGCGGTGGAGGTCATGCAGCCGCACTCCACTCAAAATCGTCAAACGCTTCGCCGAGAGATCGATGGACCGCTTGCGGATCATCCGAGGTCAGGATGCGTCCACGCCAGTTCTTCAACGCCGCCGCCGGGGCGCGGCTGAAGTCGGCCGCGACTTCGAGCGCCCAGCCGAGATGCTTGCGCGCATGGCGAAGACCGATGCGCAAACCGTAATGGCGGCAAATCTCATCATAGAGCGTGCGGATAAGCCGCAGCTGCTCGGCAAGCGACGGAGCGGTCTCGGCTACACCGCCCGCCAGCCGCCGGTCGATCTGACCGGGTAGCCACGGCTGGCCCTGCGCCCCGCGGCCGACCATCACGGCATCGGCGCCGGAGGCTTCGATCGCCGCGACCGCCTTGTCGAACGAGGTGATGTCGCCATTGACCACCAGCGGAATTCGGATGGCGTCCCTCACCGCCCGCACGCCGCGCCAATCGGCTTCGCCCTTGTAAAACTGGCAGCGGGTCCGGCCATGCACGGAAATCAGTTGCACGCCGGCGGCCTCGGCGCGGCGCGCCAGCTCCGGCGCATTCAGCGACCGCTCGTCCCAGCCGAGCCGCATCTTCAGCGTCACCGGCACGTTCACGGCTTCGATGGTGGCATCGATCAAACGGATGGCATGATCGAGATCGCGCATCAGCGCGGAGCCGGATTGCCCGCCTGTCACGTGACGCGCCGGACAACCCATATTGATGTCGATGATGTCGGCGCCCGCGGCCTCCGCGATCCGCGCCCCTTCAGCCATCCACCTAGTTTCGCAGCCGGCCAGCTGGACGACATGGGGGCCGATGCCTGCGGCTTCGCACCGCAGCTGTGACATCGGTTTGCCGTTGACGAGGTCGTCACTGGCCGTCATTTCGGAGACAACAAGCCCAGCTCCGAGGGATGCGGCCAAACGCCGAAACGGCGCGTCTGTGACGCCCGACATCGGCGCCAAAAAAACCCGGCCAGCAAGCTCAATATCACCTATTTTCAATGGGTTATGGTGCAAAGAGGCGAGCCTACTCACGGATTTCTCGTTGCTTTCACGGGTGCCGTTACCCGCAGGAATCGATTGTTGCGCACAAATCTTGTGCAGTCAAGTTTCATGCCTACACTTTAGACAGTCCCTGCAATCTTGCAAGTGCACTGCAACAAAGTATCTGATTTTTTCCCAGCCCACAGGAATCGTTCTGTCTTCCCTCCACCGGCATGATAAGGGCTGGGCCCCAGCAAAAAGCTGAATATTGCCAACCCCCATCGACCGATAGCCGAAAGCCATGCCGAATCCGCCGCGGACAGCCGCCATCCTCGTCGCCGCAGGCCGCGGCCTTCGTGCCGGCGCTGGCGGACCGAAACAATATCGTTCAATCGGTGGGCAGCCGGTGATTTTCCGCGCGATGGAACCGTTTTCCAATCATCCCCAGGTCGCCACCGTGCAACCTGTGGTGAATTCGGACGATATGGCGGTTTTCGATGAGGCGGTGCGCGGTCTGCGATACGCCACTCCCGTCAAAGGCGGCGCGACGCGCCAGGCTTCGGTCCGCGCAGGACTGGAAGCCTTGGCGGCAGCGAAGCCCGACATCGTTCTCATTCATGACGCCGCCCGCGCCTTCGTCTCGTCCGCATTGATCTCGCGTGCGATCGATGCGGCTTCGACAACCGGCGCGGCCATTCCCGCCATTCCCGTTACCGACACGATCAAACTTGTGGACGACAGTGGCCGCATCGAAGCGACGCCCGAACGCGCGCGCCTGCGGATTGCGCAGACGCCCCAGTCGTTCCGCTTCGACGCGATCCTCGAAGCGCATCGGCGCGCCGCGCGCGAGGGACGCGACGATTTCACCGATGACGCAGCGCTGGCCGAATGGGTGGGATTGACCGTGGCGACGTTTGAAGGCGATGTTGCGAACATGAAACTCACCACACCGGAAGATTTCGTCCGCGAGGAAGCACGTCTCGCCAGCCTGCTCGGCGATATCAGGAGCGGCACCGGTTATGACGTTCACGCCTTCGGCGACGGCGATCACCTGATGATCTGCGGCGTCCGCGTGCCGCACACCAGAGGTTTCCTCGCCCATTCCGACGGCGATGTCGGCCTGCATGCGCTGGTCGACGCGATCCTGGGCGCGCTCGCCGATGGCGACATCGGTTCGCACTTTCCGCCGAGCGACATGAAATGGAAGGGTGCTGCTTCCGACAAATTTCTGAGATACGCGGTCGAGCGCGTCACCGCGCGCGGCGGCCGCATTGCCAATCTCGAGGTCACGCTGATCTGCGAGCGGCCGAAAATCGGCCCCCTGCGCGATCAGATGCGCGCGCGGATCGCCGAGATCACGGGGCTCGACGTCTTGCGCGTCGCCGTGAAAGCGACCACCAGCGAACGCCTTGGCTTTACCGGCCGCGAGGAAGGCATCGCGGCGACTGCTTGCGCCACCATCCGCCTGCCCTGGGACGATAAAGGGCCTATCGCGACTTAACGTTCGCCTCATGGAAACGCGGTAGATGGCTAGCGAACGACAAACAACCAGCGCCCTCGCCCGCTCGCTGCTCGATCTCTGCCGCAGCCGCAAGCTGACGATCGCGACCGCGGAATCCTGCACCGGCGGCCT
>DATHPL010000346.1:0-3417 GCA_035483915.1 Bradyrhizobium sp. | reverse complement strand
CGTCCACGAGCGCCACGTCACCGGCTCCGGTCGCGCCGCGGCCCGCCATCCTGCCTTCCGCTGGGCGAACACGGTGCTGGCCAACGTCAAGAACAGCCTCGTGGCCACGCACCGTGTGGTCGGCGCCAAACATCTGCCGCGCTACCTCGGCGCTTTCGCTTGGCGTTTTAACCGCCGCTTTGTCCTGAAAACCATCCACGAGCGTCTTGCCGTCGCCGCAGCGACGACCCCGCCGATGCCCTACCGGCTCCTTAAAATGGCTGAGGCTCGATGGTAAGCGGGAAGGACGTTATCAATCACAAGATGTGTGCTAGCGTAGGGGCATGCTGCTGCTTCGCCAGACGATCCCAGACCCCGACGCGTTGCTCGCCCTCGAACCCGAGGAGCTTGCGGCGAAGCTGCTCTTTCTCATCCGCAATCAGAAGCACGCTTGTTCGGGCCGATACAAATAACACCGGGCTGGCCATTCCGAGCACGCCGACCAGCCCTGCGGCGGGCTCGGCCGCCGCGCGCGCATCTGATTTCTGCACGAGCTGTACGAGATCCTGCCGCCGACGATCTTCTTTGTTGTCGGCTTCAACCTGGTCGTGCTGACGACAAATTTGATCCTCGCCGACTACTCCGTCGCCTTCGCCGGCTTCATGCTCGCCACCACCGGGCGCTGGGGCGCCGGGATAAGCGGGCCATCCGTCGGTCTTGGAGGTCGCCCCCGGTGCGATATTTTGGGGCTTTATGAAGGCGACCGTCGCCGCCAAAAAGGTGCTGGCCGACAACAGGTCACCGGTGCGGGCCTGCCTAAAATACGGCACGCAGGTGCTGATGAACGTCGTCAACGATGCCGTCGCGCAACCATCGCGACGTGCAATTCGAGGGCGCCAAGGACATCTCGGCCGCGGCGATGCTCGAGCCTCGCGCGAGCGACGGCAAACCGAACCTGGTCACCAATCAGGCCTGCTTTGCCTGCACGGTCGCTTGTGGTCGCATCTCGAAGATCGACGAGACGCACTACACGGTGATCAACAAGCCCAAATACTGGGGCGCCTTGGGTGGGCTCGAATATAAAGCCCTTCAGGGAACGTGTCGCCGAACGTTGTGGTTAAGATGAAGACGGCATCCGAAAAGGAGCCGATCCGGCTTG
Organism: Bradyrhizobium sp.; assembly: GCA_035483915.1. GTDB lineage: Bacteria > Pseudomonadota > Alphaproteobacteria > Rhizobiales > Xanthobacteraceae > Bradyrhizobium. The sequence goes on along the minus strand of DATHPL010000346.1, from coordinate 2,279 downwards.
TGGTTGCAGCGGCCGAGGCTCTGCTGCCTGCGCGGATCGCGCGCTCTCCGCTGCTGAAGTGTATCTTCCCGAATCGGCAGGGTTCTGCGCTGACCGGCATCTAAGGACGACGTTTCGATGACGAGCCAGAAAGCATTGCCTCAGCTAACCGTCGCCGATGTGTTCATCACCGATGAGCTCGACCAGCGCGCTCCGAAAAAGACCGACTACCTTCAGGAAAAACTGGCGCTCCAAGACGTGGCGGCGCGGATGGCCGATCAGCCGGAAGAGGTCTTGCCGCGGTTCGTCGATCTCGCTCTGGAAATGACCGGCGGGGTTTCTGCTGGGCTTAGCCTCTACGAAGAGAGCCCGCCTCCCGGCGTATTCCGCTGGCAATATCTGCGGGGCCGGCTTGCCCCGTTTGATGGGGCGACAACGCCGCGGGATTTCAGCCCCTGCGGCATCACGCTCGACCGCAATGCCCCGGTACTCGCGCAGCATCCCGAGCGGGTCTATGGCTGGATCGCTGACGCTAACATCGTCGTACCCGAGGTTCTGCTTGTACCGCTCTATCTAGGCGGCAAGGTTCCCTTGGGGACACTGTGGATCGTCTCCGACCGGGAAGGGCACTTCGACAGCGGTCACGCACGCGCGCTGACCGAGCTTGCCGCGTTTGTTGGCATCGCCTTGCGCATGGTGCGCAGCGAACACCGGCTGAATCAGGCGCTCGAAGCGCAGGAGAGGGCCGCCGAGGCGACGCTCCGCAATAGCGAGGCGCAGTTCAGGCTGCTCGTCCAGGGTGTCACCGATTACTCGATCTATATGCTCGGCCTCGACGGACGGGTGGCAAGCTGGAACGCAGGCGCACAACGGATCAAAGGCTACCAGCCCGAGGAGATTATCGGCCAGCACTTCTCGCGGTTTTACACGGAGGAAGATCGGCAAAACGGCGAGCCCGAACGCGCATTAGCGACCGCAATACGCGAAGGGCGATTTGAGAAAGAAGGGCTGCGGGTTCGCAAGAATGGCGAGCGGTTTTGGGCCAATGTCATCATCGATGCGATCCGCGGCGACGACGGGGAGATTATCGGCTTTGCCAAAATCACGCGTGATATCACCGAGCAGCGGGAAGCACGCGCCGCCTTAGATCGAGCGCGCGAAACGTTGTTTCAGTCGCAAAAAATGGAAGCGGTCGGGCAGCTAACCGGCGGTATCGCGCATGACTTCAACAATCTGCTGACTGCGGTAATCGGCAGCCTTGAAATCGCGGAGCGGCGCGTTTCCGACGTGTCCGTCAAGCGCCTTCTCAGCAACGCCATGCGTGGCGCTCAGCGCGGCGCGGCCTTGACCCAACGGATGCTCGTCTTTGCGCGGCGTCATGAGCTTAATTCCCAGCCCCTTGAAATTCCGATGCTGGTTCGAGGTATGAGCGAGATGCTTGAGCGCTCGCTCGGCCCTTCGGTGCTCATCGAAACGCGCTTTCCGTTGAACCTGCCGTGGATCAAAACTGATCCCAATCAGCTTGAAATGGCTTTACTGAATTTGATCGTCAACGCCCGCGATGCGATGCCACAAGGCGGCCCCATCATCGTAGCGGCCTTCTCGGAAGCGGTCGGAGAAGGCCAACAGTTACGCCCCGGTTCCTACGTCTGCCTATCGGTAACGGACAGTGGCGGCGGGATGGACGCCGCCACATTAGCAAAAGCGACTGACCCGTTTTTCACTACCAAGGAGGTGGGGAAAGGAACCGGCCTTGGGTTGCCTATGGTTCACGGCCTGGCCCAAGAGTCGGGGGGCGCGCTGGTTTTGAAAAGCCGAAAGGGAAAAGGCACGACTGCCGAGCTATGGTTTCCAGTAGCTGAGAAATCTCCCGTAGCCGCGACCGTTAATCAGGTGTTTGCCACTGCCACCAAATCTCGGAAATTGACCATACTGGTGGTTGATGACGATCCGCTTGTCCTTACCAACATGGCCGCAATGTTGGAGGATCTAGGACATACCGTGCATGAAGCATCGTCCGCCCTCGAAGCCCTCGCGATACTCGGTCGAGAAAGCGCAATCGAGCTGGTGCTGACCGATCAGGCGATGCCCCAGATGACCGGCGCGGAATTGATCGGAGAAATTAACAGCCGCTGGCCGAAGCTGCCCGCTATTTTGGCGACTGGCTTCGCCGAGCTGCCGTCCGGCATCGATCCATTGCAGCAGATCACGCTCGCGAAACCGTTCCTGCAGGACGCTTTAGAGCAAGCCGTGAACGGGGCGCTAGAAGACCCAAAAAAGCGACGAGTGGTGAGATTTCG
>DATHPL010000345.1:0-19891 GCA_035483915.1 Bradyrhizobium sp. | reverse complement strand
ACACGAATTACCCCTGAATGCGATCAGAGCTTTCGAGGCCGCCGCCCGGCGCGGCAGCTTCGTGGAGGCCGCGAAGGATCTGCACGTGACGCATTGGGCGATCGGCAAGCAGATCAGGCTTCTGGAGGACTGGCTCGGTGTGCCCTTGTTCCAACGACTGACGCGCGGCGTCGCGCTGACGGACCAGGGCGCGGACCTCCTGACGGATGTCACCTCCGCGCTTTCGCGCCTGACCTCGGCGACGGGCCGATTGAGAGGACCTGATCCGGCGCGCCGGGTGTCCGGCGTCGTGCGCGTCAACGTGTTGCCGAGCGTTGCCTTGCGTTGGCTGCTGCCGCGCCTCCCGGAATTCCAGGAATCCTTCGCGAATGTCGAGGTCAAGGTGTCTACGACCTCGCGCAAGCTTCGCTACGTCGGAACCGCCTTCGACATCGGCATACGCTCGGGCGTCGAGCACGGGGTAGGCATTCAATGCGAGACCTTGATGCCGGACCGGCGGCTCCCGGTGTGCGCCCCGCGGATTCTGCGCGATCGCCCGATCGAGACCGCGCACGATCTACGACGGCATACCCTGCTGCACTCCACGACGACACGATCCGCCTGGGCGAAATGGTTTTCGGCGGCGGGGGCTCCGGGCCTGGTGCCGGCGCGGCACCTTGAGCTTGACCACACCTATCTTCAGCTTCAGGCCGCCGTCGATGGCCTCGGCGTTGCCTTGGGATCGCTTCCCTTGATTGAGGCCGATATCGCGGCGGGCCGCCTCGTGTGCCCGCTTGCGGCCCCCGAACTACGGGATGACGACTATCAACTCATCATCGCCGAGGATCGCCACCGCGATCCCGCGATCAAAGCCTTCCGAAGCTGGATTCTTGCAGCCGCGAAGGACTCGGCGAGCACCGAGAATGCGTCGCGCTACCGGCACTCAAGGGAGTCCCGGCGTCAACAGGCCAAGCGTTGACAACGATAGCCGGTAGCCGAGGCTCTCGAACAGCACGGCTACAAGGCTTACCAAGCGAACGCCGCGGGTCTAAACTCCTCGCATGCGCGCTTTCGTTCTCTCAGGCTATGGCGGACCTGAACACGCGGCGTTGAGCGACGTGTCGCAGCCCGTGCCGCGAGCCGGCCAGATACTTGTTCGTGTCCATGCCGCTGGGCTCAATCCGGTCGACTACAAGACCCGCGCGGGCGCGCTGAAGATCATTCACCGCTATCCGCTACCAATTGTCATGGGCAACGAATTGTCCGGCGTTGTCGAAGCGGCCGGCGACGGGGTGACGCGCTTTGCCAAAGGCGACCGCGTGTTCGCACGCGTCGACAAAAAGATCATGGGCGCCTTCGCCGACTACGCCCTGGTTCACGAGGATCACGCAGCGCAAATGCCGGCGTCTCTGGATTTCCTATCAGCGGCGGCCGTGCCGCTCGCAGGCCTCACCGCGTTGCAGGCATTGCAGGACGAGTTGGACGTGAGCACCGGCGATCGCATTTTCATTTCCGGCGGCGCCGGAGGCGTCGGCACCTTCGCGATCCAGATTGCCAAGCACCTGGGTGCGTATGTCGCGACGACCGCGTCACCGCGCGGCGAAGCGCTCGTCAAACGGCTCGGCGCCGACCTGGTGATCGACTACACGCGCGAGCATTTTGAGGACAGACTATCAGACTACGACTACGCCTTCGATCTCGTCGGCGGTGACACCCTGGCGCGACTATGGCCGGTGCTCAAACGTGGCGGACGCGTCGTCTCGATCGCCGGCATGCCTGAGCCCATGACGGCACGAAAGGATCTGGGAGGCGGTAACGCCCTTGCCGCGCTGTTCTGGATGGCGAGCCTGACCACGCGGTTGCGAGCGGCACGCAACGGCGTCAGCTATCGTTATCTGTTCATGCACCCGAGCGGCACGGATTTGGCCTATCTCGCCTCGCTCATCGAGGCCAGAAAGCTTGAAGTCGTGATCGACCGTGTCTTCCCGTTTGCCGAGGCCAGGGAGGCGATGGCCTATCTGGAGGCCGGCCACGCCAAAGGTAAAGTCGTGCTGGCAATGTGCTGACCGCAGGTTCGTGCGGCCAAACAACGCCACTCTGTCAATTTATGACGATTGGCAAAGTCGGGAACTCTTGTATCTGCGCGGCCCATTCCCATGTCCTGTCCGACTTCCCGGGAGGACGGATCATGTCGTACAGCGGTTCTGGAAATACCGGCGGCGCGTCTGGTGCTGGCGGCGCTTATGGTCCTGGCGGGGCCTGGCGTAACGACGGCGGGGTTCCGCCCCACGCCTTCGATCCGGACCTCGAGCCGGAATTGTTTCGCGGCGTGGCGACGCGGCGGGTGTTCGCGTTCCTGATCGACCTTGTGGTGCTGTCGGTACCCGTCATCTTCGGTTACGTCTTTATCGCGGTTTTCGGGCTCCTGACGCTCGGACTGGGCTGGGTCCTGTTCTGGCTGGCATGGCCGGCCTCGGTGATCTGGGCCATCGTCTATTACGGCGCATCCCTCGGCGGCGCGCATTCCGCCACGCTGGGCATGCGGGTGATGGATCTGGAGCTGCGCACCTTTTACGGCGCCCCCGGCTATTTCGTGCTGGGAGCCATGCACGCGGTGCTGTTCTGGGTGTCCGTATCGTTTCTGTCGCCGCTGGTGGTGCTGGTCGGGCTTTTCAACGGCCGCCGCCGTCTTTTGCACGATATTGTGCTGGGAACCGTGATCATCAACAACTCGGTGCGCAGCCCGATCGGCCAGCCGGCGCGGACTTTTTGATAGCCGGTGGACTGCATTTGACGTTCGCTCGACACTTTGCCGCGAGTCCGTCAAGCGAACGTCAAATGCAAAACTCCACCGGAAACCTATATTTGCTGGTGGTCCTTTAATTCCGGCATTCGCGAAAGTGGCCGCTGAGGGGGCCTGCGGATGCTGGAATTGGACCACTGGTCGGAAATCCGCCGACACAGACGGCACAGGCAAACGGTTTGCAAACCAATTGACCGTTAGGCTTGGCGGCGCGATGCTGCGTTTGGCTCGTACGCCTCGCTTTTAGGACCGACGACATCCCGTGACCCAGCATTCGCGTGATACCCCGCAATTCTATCTGACGGCGCCCTCGCCCTGCCCCTATCTGCCCGGGCGGCACGAGCGCAAGGTGTTCACGCATCTGGTGGGCGACAAGGCCGGCGACCTCAACGACCTCCTGACCCATGGCGGCTTCCGGCGCAGCCAGTCGATTGCCTATCGCCCGGCCTGCGACCAGTGCCGCGCCTGTGTCTCCGTCCGCGTCGTCGCCAACGAGTTCCGGCCCTCACGCAATTTCCGCAAGATCATGGCCCGCAACGCCGATATTGTCGGCGAGCAGCGCAGCGCCGTGCCGACGTCCGAACAATATTCGATCTTCCGCGCCTATCTGGACCAGCGGCATCGGCATGGCGGCATGGCCGACATGACCGTGCTGGATTACGCAATGATGGTGGAAGACAGCCACGTCGAAACCCGCATCATCGAATACCGCCGCCGAGGCGTCGATACCGCCATCAATGGGCGCGGCAACGAACTCGTCGCGGTGGCGCTGACCGACGTGCTCTCCGACGGGCTGTCGATGGTCTATTCGTTTTTCGAACCGTCCGAGGAAAACCGTTCGCTCGGCACATTCATGATCCTCGACCACATCAACCGGGCGCGAAGGCAAGGATTGCCTTACGTCTATCTCGGCTACTGGATCGAAGGCTCGAAGAAGATGGACTACAAGGGACGCTTCCTGCCGCAGCAGCGGCTCGCGCCCTCCGGCTGGATACGCATCGACGCCTCAGGCGAAATGCTGAGCGAGCCGCAGGACTGAACGAACGGTATTGTTCGATTGATTCTGGTCTTTTGTTTTGACGCGTTTTCTTCACGCGAACCGGTTCCCACTTCGCTCGAAAACGCTATGGCCGGTTATTTCTTAACCGGCGCGTAGAAGGTGCCTTCGACCTCGCAGATATCGTCGCCGTTGAGCCGGTGCACTTCGATGATGGTGCGCGGCGGATAGGGCCCCTTCCCCCAAAACTCTTCCTGGATCTTGTTCACGATCGGACGGAAGCGGTACATGTCGGTCACGTAGACGACGAGGCGCGCGGCATCCCGCAAGGTCGCGCCTTCGGATTCGGCGATCAGCTTCATGTTGGCGAAGGCCTGGCGGATGCGCGGCTCGTCGCCCTGGACTTGCAGATCGGTTTTCGGATCGATGCCGCGCATGCCCGCGATGTACACATAGTCGCCCGCCCGCGTGCCTAAACTCCAGGGTCCTGTCGGCTTGATCGCACCATCTGGCGCCAGCGTCTTCACACCCGACGGTGACAACGTCAACGTTTCTGCCGCAACGGGCAAAGCCCACGCCAGCGCGACAATCAAACCTAGGATTTTCTTCAAGACGAACCTCCGATCAGGACAGAAGTTCGCACCATAGGGATTAGTGCTGCGCATTTGAAGTTCTTGCGCACGAGCGGCTTTTCAAGAGATGAAAATGGAAGGGAGTGTGGCGCTCAAGCGCTCGCGCCTAAAGCCCGCCAGCCCAGAAATCCCAGACCAGCTTGGCATTGAGCGCGATGATCAGGGCCGCTGTCGCTATCGCCAATCCGCTTAGCCAGCGCGGCGCAACGAATGAACCCATCTTGCGGCGGCTCGAGGTAAACATCACGAGTGGTACTACCGCCAACGGCAATTGCAGGCTGAGCACCACCTGACTCAAGATCAGCAATTGGCCGGTGGCCTTTTCGCCGGCCAGCAGCGTCACCACCACGGCCGGCACGATCGCGATCATCCGCGTCACCAGACGCCGCAGCCACGGCGCGATCCGCCAGTTCAGAAAGCCCTCCATCACGATCTGACCCGACAGGGTCGCGGTGATGGTGGAGTTCAATCCGCAGCAGAGCAGCGCAATCGCAAACAACGTTGGCGCCAGCGTCGAGCCGAGCAACGGCGCGAGAAAGGCATGGGCCTGATCGAGCTCGGCAACGTCGGTCTTTCCTGTCCGGTGAAAGGTCGCCGCCGCCAGGATCAGGATCGAGGCGTTGATGATCAAGGCAAGACATAGCGCGATCGTGGAATCGATGGTGGCAAGCTTGATCGCCTCGCGCTTGTCCTGGCCGCTTTCGCCGATGAAGCGGGTCTGCACCAGCCCGGAATGCAGGTAAAGATTATGCGGCATAACGGTCGCGCCGAGAATACCGAGCGCCAGATAAAGCATCTCGCGGTTGGCGAGAATATCCGATGTCGGCAGGAAGCCGCGGAGCACCGCGCCCCAATCGGGATCGGCGAGCGCGATCTGGATCGCAAAGCAAGCCGCAATCACGCCCAGCATGGCCACGACGAAGGCTTCGATCCAGCGAAAGCCGAAGGCTTGCAACGCCAGGATCAGGAACACGTCCGCCGCGGTCAGAATGACGCCGATGGAGATCGGAATGTGAAACAGCAGGTTGAGCCCGATCGCAGTGCCGATAACTTCGGCGAGGTCGGTCGCGGTGATCGCCAGTTCCGCCGACAGCCAGAGCGGAAGCGAGATCCAGCGCGGAAATGAATCACGGCAGGCTTGGGCGAGATCGCGCCCCGCACCCACGCCAAGCCGCGTGCACAGCGACTGCAGCACGATCGCCATCGCGTTCGACAGCAACGCCACGGACAACAGCGCGTAACCGAACTTGGAACCGCCGGCGAGCGAGGTCGCCCAGTTGCCGGGGTCCATGTAGCCTACGGCGACGAGATAGCCGGGCCCAAGGAACGAGAGCAGCTTGCGCCAGAACGGACCTTTTCTGGCTGTTCCCACCGAGGCGAACATGTCCGCCAATGAGGGCGTGCCGCGCTCGCGGCGCCAACCTGCACTGCCCGAGCGAACGCCAGAGGCGGGCTTTGAGCGCGAATCCGGGGGCAAATCGGGGGACCGAGCATCCATTCCCTCACGATGGCCGATAACAATCTTTATTGCAACTCATTTGCAACTGCATCTGATCATCACGGAAATGAGATCATTTGTCGATCTTGTAAAGTACTGAAGAAGTGCTTTATGTGAAAGACATGATCAAACTTCCGGTCGAAACGCCCACCGCCACCCTGCGCTACGCCCTGGCCCCCGATGAAGCAGGCGTCGAAGCGATCGAGGCCACGTTCGCTGCTTACGATCGCATGATGGCGATACTCGCCGAGATCGCACCTGTGGGTGCCAATCTGGTTTCGCTTCACGCCCAGGCTTACGAGACCATCCGCAAGGAAACCAATTTGCCGGCCCGCCTGGTGACGCTCGGCCTGCGAGACCGCGCAAGTTACGTCGCAGGCGCGACGGTCCGCCGGATACCGCTCGACGACAAGTTGTTCGCGATCAAGGCACCCACTTCACTGACCGTTAGTACTGTCAGAGGACGCGTCTTGGTTGCATTCAACGTCCCAGGCTATCTTGCCGGTTGGGAAAGTCCCTTCCCGGCTCAATTGGTTTTTGACGGTCACGCCTACGAAATCCACATCGCCGTCAAATCGAAATCAACACAACCGGAGGAGAAGACCATGCTTCACGAAGGCATCCTTGCACGTATGGGTCGGCTTCTTGCAGCCATCGCGAGCCAAACCATCGACAACGCCGAGAGCAACAACAAGATCGCGATGGTCAAGCAGGCAATCCGGGAAATCGACGCCGGCGCCGACGAAGCCCGCTACGCGCTCGGCAAATCGCGCGCCGAGGAATTCCGTCTCAGGCGGCGCCGTGAACAACTGGATGGCGAGGCCGCAGGGTTAACGGAAAAAATTCGCCTCGCACTTACGGAAAATCGCGAGGACCTCGCGCGCGCCGGAGTCGCACGGCAAATTGATCTGGAATCGCAGGGGCTGGCTCTCGAGCGCGCAACGGATTTCATCGAACTGGAAATCGATGAGCAGACCAAGGCCTTACAAGCAATGCTTGGTGCACGGCGTGAAGCCGAGGCAAGGCTCGCCGACCTCGAAGCGAGCCTGGCGCAGCAGACGCTGCTTGAAACCGGCCAGTCCCTTCCCCCGACTAAAACCATGAGTGCCGACCGAGCCATGGCAGCGATCGCACGCGTTACCGGCGTCCCCGCTGCAAGTGTGCTTGGCGACAAGGCGCTTGACGAACTCGACCGGCTGCACCGCGAAAGAGAAATCGCGGCGCGGCTTGAAAGGATCAAATCGCAGCAATGAGTGCCGTCACCGACATCTTGCTGGCAGCCGATGTCCGTCCTTTCGCGATTGCGGCCGCGATCATGGCCACGCTCGGTGGCCTCGAAGTGCTGACCATGATCGTCGGCTTCTCGATCAGCGAACTCATCGGCTCGGACTTCGCACTCGAGGCCGAACACCACGACGGCGTCATCGGCGGCCTGTTTCTCTGGATCAATGCAGGCCGCCTTCCCCTTCTCATCCTGATCATCCTGGCGCTGGGCGTATTCTCGATCGAGGGCTTCTTCCTGCAGGGGATCGCGCACATCGCCGGCACGGCCATTCCGGTCACCCTTGCCGCGCTTGTGGCGGCAGCACTGAGCCTGCCGATGATCAGGGTCACCAGCCGCGGCATCGCGCAGATCATCCCGCGCGATGAGACCTACGCCGTGAACGATGCCGATTTCGTCGGCAAGGTCGCCGAGGTCGCGATCGGGCCTCTCGATCAGGGATTACCCGGCCGGGTCCGTCTCAAGGATGTCTTCGGCAACTGGCACAGTGTGCCAGCGCGCGCCAGTCCTGATTCGACCTCGCTTCCGGTCGGCGCCAGCGTTCTCCTCGTCGACCGTGACGCGAAGAGCTTCATTGCCATTTCCGCCCCCGAAGACCTCGTTACCCAACAACAACCACCACGCAGGGCATAAACATGTGGGAACTTGCAGTACCCGTTGCGATAGGCGTTCTCGCCGTTCTTGTTATCGGCCTTTTGCTTGCGAAACTCTACCGGCGCTCGACCCGTGACGAAGCTTATGTCCGCACCGGCCTGGGCGGCCAGAAGGTCGTGCTCGACGGCGGCTCCCTCGTTCTTCCCGTTTTCCATTCCACGGCCGCGGTCAACCTGAAGACCTTGCGGCTCGAGGTCGCCCGCGGCGGTCCGGATTCTTTGATTACCAAGGACCGCATGCGCGTCGACATCGGCGCCGAATTCTACCTGCGCGTCAAACCCGATGCGTCGTCGATCGCGCTCGCGGCGCAGACGCTCGGCAGCCGCACCAACGATGCCGCCGAATTGCGCGAACTGGTCGAAGCGAAATTCGTCGACGGCCTGCGTTCAGTCGCCGCCACCATGAACCTCGAGGAATTGCAGGAGCAGCGCGCCACCTTCGTCAAGGCGGTGCAGGACGCCGTCGGCGCCGATATCCAGAACAACGGCCTCGAGCTTGAATCGGTATCGCTGACGCGCCTCGACCAGAGCGACATCAAGCATTTTAACCCGAGTAATTTCTTTGACGCGCACGGCCTCACCACCCTGACCAAGATCACCAAGGAACGCGAACAGGAGCGTAACCAGATCGTCCGTACCACCGAGGTGAATATCGCCCAGCAGGACCTGGTCGCACGCCAGACGACCCTGACGATCGAAAGCACCAAGCGCGAGGCCGAACTCGCCCAGCAGCGCGACATCGCCAATAAGACGGCGGCAATGCGGGCGCAGACCGCCCAGGTCGAACAGACCGCTTTGCAGAATGAGGCCGAGTACCGGATTCAGCAGGAACTCGCGGTCGCCAACAAGCAGACCGAGGCCAATCAGTTACGCGACACCCGAAAGATCGAAGCCGATCTCGCGGTCAAGCGGCGGAACACCGAAATGGACCGCGACCTCCAGATCGTCGCCCAGGAGAGCGCGATCACTGTGGCGACGAAGAGCAAGGAACAATCGGAAGCGCAGACTATCGCCGAGACCGCCCGTGCGCTTGCGATCGCCGCCGAAGAAAAGGTCATCACCGCACGCGCGACGGAAGTCGCCGAACGCGACAAGATCATCAACGTGATTGCGGCACGGAAGGCCGCCGAGACCAATGCAATGCCGATCACCGTGATGGCCGAAGCCGAGCGGCAAGCGGCGGCCAACAAGGCCGAGGCTACCAGCGTACTGGCAAAGGCCGATGCAAATGCGGCCTCCACCAGGGCGGCCGGCGTCAAGGCGCTCGGCCAGGCCGAAGCCGAGGTCGCGACGATGAAGGCGGAGGCCCGCAACAAACTCAGCCCGACGATGATCGACTACGACCTCAACCTCGCCCGCATCAACGTAATCCCGAGTGCGCTTGCCGAAGCCGTCAAGCCGATCGAGAAGATTTCGGACATCCGGATCTTCGATACCGGCAGCCTGCTCGGCCGGGGCGGTTCGGCCAATGGCGGAATGAATGGCCACGGCCTTGGACTTGGCGACGGTCTTGCCGCGCAATTGCTGTCGGTATCGGCGTTCAGGCCGATCATCGACAAGATTCTTACCGAGGCAGGCTTCGCCGCCGGTCCCGACGCACTGACCAGCCTGACCGCGGCGCTCGCCGCGCAACAACTGGCAAGTTCCACTGAACCAGCCGCGACCGTTGCCGACGCGTCCGCGGCCCCGCCTGCCAGCATTTCGGGAACGGGCAAAGCGACGCTCGGCCCCAAGTCGTGATCGCGAAGCTTAATCCGACGACGATCTGATCGTCGCTTGAACCAATAGAAGGCCTGCCGCCATTCCTGCGGCAGGCCGTTTTCGTGCGCCTTGTCTGGAAACGGGTGGGTTTGAATGCCCTGCGGCCCGACATTGTCGGTCAACCGAGACCAAGGGAATCGAACCATGTCGCTTGACCAAACGGTCCGCCTGCCCTCCACCTTCAACCGGCTCGCCTGGTCCAACCTCGCCGCGCAATCGGCCGAGCAGATCGCGCTCGCCGCCAGCCCCATTGTCGCGGTGCTTCTGCTTGGCGTCGGCGAAGGCGAGACCGGCATGTTGCAGACCGCGCTGACGCTGCCCTTCGTGTTGATGGCGATCCCGGCGGGCCTGCTCGCCGATCGCATCTCGCGGCGGGCGCTGATGGCAAGCGCCGAAGCTTTACGGGCGGCAGCGCTGCTCGCCATCCTGCTTTTGATCGGGCTCCATCAACTGACACTACCGCTGCTCGCTCTCGCCGGCTTCATCGCGGTGTGCGGGACCGTCGTTTACAGCGTGGCGGCACCTGCACTGGTGCCGTCTTTGGTGCCGCCACAACAATTGCCCGCGGCCAATACCCGGATCGAACTCGCCCGCACCATCGCTTTTGCCAGCGGACCGGCGCTGGGTGGCCTTCTGGTGGGATGGCTCGGTGCTGCGCCCGCCTTTGCCTTTGCGGCAGCGCTATCCGTGATCGCGGTCGTGTTGCTGTCGGGCCTTTACGAGCCACAGCGCACGGCAACACCCCGACGGCATCCGTTGCATGAGATCAGGGAGGGTGCGGCCTTCGTGATGCAGCATCCGTTGCTGCGGCCGGTCTTTGTCACGCAGTTTATCTTCAACACCGGCTCGTTCCTGCTGCTTGCCGTCTTCGTCCCCTACGCGGTGCGACATCTCGCTCTGTCGGCGAGCGGTGTCGGTATCACGCTCGCCATGTACGGCGTCGGCATGGTGGTCGGCGCGCTCCTGGCGACGCGGGTGATGCGCCGTCTCACGTTCGGCACCGTGATTGGACTTGGCCCCGTCACCGGCTTTGTCGCCTCCGCCATCATGGCGTTGACCACGCTCATTCCAGCCGCACCGCTGGCTGGCCTGGGCTTCTTTCTTCTCGGCGTTGGCCCGATCCTCTGGGTCATCTCTACCACCACATTGCGACAGTCGGTGACCCCGCCGAGCCTGTTAGGCCGGGTGTCCGCCATCAACATCTTGAGCTATGGCGCCCGTCCGCTCGGCTCGGCGTTGGGCGCCATCGTCGGCGGTCTGTACGGCGCGGAGACGTGCCTCTATCTCGCCGTGGCGATCTTCGCCGCGCAAGCGCTGGTCATCCTGATGTCGCCGGCGGTTGCACTGGCGCGGCAGCCGGACATGGTCGGAGAGTGCGCCTAGCCAGGAAAAGCGCTGGCGGTGTCCGATCGAAACGAACATCGCCGTCGCGCTCAGTTCGCTAGTGTTTGCCACAAGGCTGCGCGTCGGAACACTCATCGCCCACTACCGCAACACCCTGGATCTCGATCTCCAGCCCAGGCTGGGCAAATGAGTTGACGGTAATCAAAGCGCTCGCGGGATAGTTGTTGCCGGGAAAGATTTCTTTGCGCAGCTTGACGAATTCATCGCCGTACCGCGATTCCTTGATGAACACAGTCATGGTCACCAGATTGGCGAGGCTTGCGCCCTGCTGCTTGAGCGTCTGATCGATCAAGGCAAAGGTTCGACGCGTCTGCGCCTCGAAATTTCCGGTGATGTCCTTTCCGTCAGCGTCGACGGGCACCCCCTGCTGATTGACTGAGCTGGTTTGTCCTGCAACCCAGATGATCGTGCCGCCGCGGGTCAGAACCGCGGGTGAATAGGCCCGCCTTTGCTGAAACTCGCTCTTCCCGAGATATTCGGCGCTGTGCGCCATGCCAGCCAGTGCGAATCCGGCTGCTGCCATCACGGCTAGTTTTAACTTTGGCATTGGCATTTCCTGTTCATTGATTGTTGACCGCGGAAAAGTTTCGCATGGCGGCTCCATTGTCAATCAACGCAAGGTGCTTTGCCTAACCCTTCAGATAACGCTCATAGCGGCCGGCCAGGACTTCGTCGGTCGAAATCGCAGGCTCAAGCGTATAAAGATCCTGCGCGCGTCCGATGCCGCGCAGCGCAAAGCGGCCGGTTGAGACGAGGTAATGCTGTCCTGCCGCATCAAGGCCATCACGAAAGGCCGCTGACACCAGCAGTTCGCGATCAACCGAGCGGCACATCGAGGAGATGCGGCTGACCTCGTTCACCGCCGGTCCCACCACAGTGAAATCCAGCCGGTCGTCATGGCCGATATTGCCGTAAAACACCTCGCCGACATGCAAGCCGACATAGGCCGAGGTGACCGCCCTTCCCTCGGCGCCGCGCGTGGCATTGAGCTCGATCATGTTGAGGCGAAAGCGATGCTCGGCCCGCAGCGCCGCCCGCTTGGCTTGGCCCAAGTTTTCACCGGTAAACATCGCGAGCACGCCGTCGCCGATCAGTTTTAGCACGTCGCCGCCGGAATCGTGGATAGCGTCGATGGCAGCCTGCGCGTAATCGTTGAGAAACGGGATGATCTCGTCGGGCGAAATGCTTTCGGTGATGGAGGTCGAGCCGCGCAGATCGGAAAACCACAACACGGCATTGATCTGCTCGGTGACACCGCGAGAGATTTTCCCGTGCAGGACCCGCTCGGAGGCGTCGCGCCCGAGATAGACCCGCCCCAAGGTTCGCACGATATCGACCTGCTGCGCCGACTTGATGACCAACCCCAGCACCGGCACGAGGTCGCGCAACGCCGCCAACTCGCGGTCATCGAAGCCGTCCGCGCGGCGGGTCAGCCAATAGGAATAGAAACAGTCCATCTGTCCGAGCGCGCCGGCCTCGCCGAAACGATGGACGAAGCCCATCAAATGCCGATGGCCGTCCTCCGCAAGCTCGGGGACCCTCGAAAAATTGTGTATGGCCGGATTGGCAAGATCGAGCAGTAGCTCATCATGCCCCCGTTCGAGCATGTGATAGAAAATCGAGCGCCGCCAAACGTCGTCGCCTTCGCCGGTCGGCCCATACTCGAACGAATCGGCCTCGTTGGTCTCTGAATCGTTCCAACGAAACCCGCGTCCTTCGAAGATCGGGTGCAGCGTGTCGATGAAGATCATGCTTCGCGACAGATCGAGGCCCGCGGCGCAACAGCGCTCGCAGAAGCCACGGACGAGGTCGTTCTCGGGCAAGCCGGTGAGGCCTTGGCCTGCCAGCCAGCTCGTCAACTCCAGGCGGGTGGTTAGTTCCATGGCAGGGAGTATGCCGCGCGATCGTGACGCGCGAAAGCCCGGCCCTCTCTTTTACCTTGCCGGGCGAAGCACGACCTCGCCGTCTTCTTTCACGAAGCGCTCGGGCGGATGGTCCAGCAGGTCAATGACCGCTTCCGACGGCCGGCAGAGCCGCGCGCCCTTCGCGGTCACCACGATCGGCCGGTTGATCAGGATCGGATACGCCAGCATGAAATCGATCAGTTCGTCGTCGCTCCATTTGGGATCGGCGAGCCCTAATTCCGCGTAAGGCGTGCCCTTCTCCCGCAGCAATGCGCGAACCGAAATGCCCATCGCCTGGATCAATTCGATCAGCCGCGCGCGATTCAGTGGCGTCTTCAGATATTCGATTATCTCCGGCTCTTCCCCGCTTTCACGGATCATCGCCAGCGTATTGCGCGAGGTGCCGCAGGAGGGATTGTGATAGATCGTGACGCTCATGCGCGAAGCTCCTTGGACAGCGTTGTCTCGTCGCCCGCCGATCGCAGCAACCAATTCATCAACCAGAGCGCTGCGAGCGCACCGGCCAATTCGGCGGCAATAAAGCCCGGAAGATCGAGCGGCCGGATGCCGGAAAACGTGTTCGTCAGCGAGCGCGCAATGGAGACCGCGGGATTTGCGAACGACGTGGACGACGTGAACCAATAGGCCGCGGTGATGTAGAGACCAACCAGCCAGGGGATCGCCGGCCGGTTGAACCTCAACCCTGCCAGAATCGTCACCACGAGGCCGAAAGCCGCGACGCCCTCCGCCAGCCATTGCGGACCGCCGGTCCGTATCTTCAGTGAAGCGTCCCACAGCGGCAGCGCGAACATCGCGTGCGCCATCAAGGTCCCCGTGATGCCGCCGACGATCTGGGCCAGAATGTAACCCAGCGCCTCAGCCGGCAATAGTTCGCGTCGTATCGCAAAGACCATGGTGACCGCCGGATTGAAATGCGCCCCGGATATCGGCCCGAGAATAGTGATCAGTACGACCAGAACCGCCCCGGTCGGTAGCGTATTGCCGAGCAGCGCCAGGGCCACATCCTTGGTGAGGCTTTCGGCCATGATGCCGGAGCCGACGACGGTCGCCACCAGAAATGCGGTGCCGAGTGCCTCCGCGGCCAGACGTCGGTTGAGGTCAAAGCCTGGCATGGGTGCGTTTTTTGCTCGAGGGCGAACAACACGGCGCCAAATCCTCGATCAGCGGCCCGCAGATTTCGGGACGGCCGTCGCAGCAATCCCGAAGCATGAACAGCATGACCTCACGCAGATGCGAAAGCGCGGCCCGGTAAACGATCGAGCGGCTGAAACGCTCCGCAGAAATCAAACCGGCGCGCGACAGCACGGCCAGATGCGACGACATCGTGTTTTGCGGCACGGCCAACGCGCGCGCGATATCGCCGGCGGCGAGCCCCTTGGGCTCATGCCGGACAAGAAGCCGAAAGGCTTCGAGGCGGGTCGGCTGCGCCAAAGCGGCCAAGGCCAGGACAGTTTGCTCCGATTCCATATATCTGGAAATATCGATATATAACGGCCAAGTCAATTGCCTGGAATCAGCGCCCATGCGATTCGATCTGAAATTCAAAGGGAGAACACGGCCAGATGGAGTGGACATTTGCCAATTTGATCATCCAGATCGTTGCTGGCCTGATCGGATCAAACATTGCCGCAGCCGCAGCCCACGAGCACCGGTTCGGCTTTTGGCGGCATTGCCTTGTCGGACTGGCAAGCGGCGCGCTTGGCGGGTTCTTCCTGCAAAAATATGCCTCGACCGTGGTCACCGCGAGCGGAAGCCTGAACGAGCCGACCCATGTCCAGATATTCGCTTCGCAAGCGCTGACGGGGGCCGTGATCGGTGCGATCGCGATGATGACGATTGGCTTGATCATCAATGAGCGGTCGAAAGGCGATTGAGCGCGTCAGCCGGTTGAAACAGTCCATGCCACTGCGGTGCCTAGGCCTGCATACAGAGGTGTTGACGCCTTCGACACCGCCGATGCAAATGCCCGTCTTCTAGGAATTTTAATGGCGTCTCAACCCACCCGCCAGCTTCCGATCATTTTCGCGCTCGGCACCACGCAGACGCTGGCCTGGGCATCGAGCTATTATCTGCCCGCGATCCTGGCCGATCCGATCGGGCGCGACCTCGGCATGTCCGCGAACTGGATTTTTGCCGCCTTCTCGGCGGCGCTGGTGATCTCGGCGCTGCTCGGCCCCCGCATCGGCCGGCAGATCGACCTGTTTGGCGGCCGGCAGGTGCTGTGTACGTCCAACCTGACCATCGCAGCCGGTTTGGTGTTGCTCGGCATCACCGGCTCGATTCCCCTGCTGATCCTCGCCTGGATCCTGCTCGGCATCGGCATGGGATACGGCCTTTACGATGCGGCTTTCGCCGCGCTCGGGCGCATCTATGGCCACGCCGCGCGCGGACCGATCACCGGCATCACGCTGATGGCGGGCTTTGCTTCCACCGTCGGATGGCCGCTGACCGCGCTCGGCCTCGACCACATCGGCTGGCGCAACACATGTTTCGCATGGGCGGCGGCGCATCTTCTGATCGGGCTGCCGCTCAACTTCTTCATGCTGCCGAAAGTCGCGGGCACGAAGACTGCTGCCGCCAACGCAGTGAAGCCGCACATCCCGATCGATCGCACCATGATCCTTCTCGCCTTCACCTTCGCGGCGGGATGGACCGTGACCGGCGCGATGGCAGCGCACATGCCCCGCATTCTGGAGGCCGGCGGGGCGACCGCCGTACAGGCGGTGGCTGCGGGCGCCCTGTTCGGCCCGGCGCAGGTTTTCGCGCGCATCCTCGAAGCGACACTCCTCAAGCGCTATCATCCGCTGGTCTCAACAAGGCTCGCCTGCCTCACCCACCCGATCGGGGCCGCAATCCTTGGCATCATGGGCGGCGCAGCGTCAGGCGCGTTTGCGATCTTTTTCGGAATGGGCAACGGCATCCTGACGATCGCACGCGGCACCCTGCCGCTCGCGATCTTCGGTCCCAAGGATTATGGCTATCGCCTCGGCCTGATCGGCGCGCCGGCGCGAATGGCGCAAGCCGCCGCACCGCTAGCGTTCGGACTGTTGATCGACCTGATCGGAATCAAGGTGCTGCTCGTCTCGTCCGCGCTCAGTCTTTCAGCGTTATTGGCGCTTTGCCTGCTGCGGACGGATTCGGGCGAGCCGGTGTCCGGCGTTGTCGACGGCTGACGAACCTTATTTCGACGTCTGCCGCGGCAGCTTGCCGGTCCAGGCAAGGATCGCGGCGGTGACCGCGGCCGGTTGCTCCGGTATCAAGGCGTGGCTGGCGTTTGGTATCACTACCACCGAGACGCGCTCGCCGAGTTCCTCGTGCATCTCGTTTGACGTCGCGCGAGGCCTGAAAGGATCAAGTTCACCCTGAAGATCGAGCAACGGCGCTACACCGCCCGACCACCATTCGGACTGTTTGGTGGCAAGGCCGGCGTCCGATTGCACTTCGTCTGCGGCCGGATGCCAACCCTGAAGCCAACCATTTGCGTCACTCTTCGGGGCGAAGAAAGCCCTCCGCAGATATCCCAGCCGTTCTGAATCCGGCAGCGTGAAATCGCCCGATTTTCGCACCGCTTCCGACAATTCCTTTGCGCCATCGAATCCAGCCGGATAGGCCTTGGCCGCGGCAGCCGCCATCACCACGCCACGCACGAGCTCGGGATGATCAACGGCGGTCATGCGCGCGACCCAGCTGCCGAAAGCATGGCCGACGATGATTGCGGGGCCGCCATCGCCCGCGTTGCGGATGACGGCGGCGACATCGCGGGCCAAATCGTGAAGCGTGAGATTTTGCATCGGCCCGTGGCTCAGTGCAGCGCCGCGCGGTTGTGGCCTCAGCACGCGAAAACCGGCTTTGACCAGTTCGTCCGCAACGCCGTCAAAATCCTCCGCGCCTCGGCCGCGCGATGGCAGCATCACGATCAGTGAACCGCTGCCCTCGGCGAAGACTTCGATGCGCACGTCATCATAAAAAGCGATTTCCAACTCAGGTTCAGCCCGTGCAGGAACAGAGACGATCATCACCGATGCGGCAACGAACGCTGCCGCAATATACCGCCGCCGACGGTGCTCGCTGGCAGGTAAAATTACCTCAGTCATAAAACTCCGGCGACATCTTCAAGCTGTCGCGCTGGGCCTTGTCGTGATTGATCCAGAGCTGGGCTTTGTCCTTCGTCAGGGTGTCCGAGATCTTCTGCATCGACGCCAGCGTCTGTTCCTTGCTGACATTGTTGACGGGCACGCCGCGGTTTTCCCAGTTGCTCTTGAAGTGCACGGCATCGCCGGACAGAATGACTTCGCCGGTTTTCGGCAACTTCACGAGCAGCGACTGATGCCCCGGCGTGTGGCCGGGCGTCGAGAGAACGACGAGGCTGCCGTCGCCGAAAATATCGCGGTCGCCTTCGAGCTTGGTGACGGGATGCTCCGGTTTGAAGCGCGGCGCGTTGTTGGCGCCCGGCCATTCATATTCGGCCTTCTGCACATAAAGCATCGCATCCGGGAACATCTCAACATTGCCGATATGGTCGGGATGGGTGTGCGAGATCGCCATCGCCTTGATGTCCGAAGGCTTGACACCGAGCTGCTCAAGCTGAGCGGCGAGCTTTTTCGGGCGATGCCAGGTGACGGCCTTCGGATCCGCCGGCGCCAGACCGTTGGGCATGTCCGCGACCGCATCCGTAATGCCGGTGTCCCACAAGAACCAGCCTTGAGAGTGTTTGATCAGGTAGCAATTGTCGACGAAGTCCATCGACTTGCCTTCGTTGACGCCCGGCGACCAGCGCGAAATGTCGCCGGCAACGCCCTCGCCGCAATTGAGGATGTAAAGCTTCTCGACGCCCGCTTGGGCGGATTGGGCCGAGATGAGATCGGCCGCCACGAAGCACAGGGCCGCGGCCATAAAACCAACTGTTCGCTTCACGCTGTTTCTCCCCGGTTTTCTTGTTGCAAGGCTTGGCTTTTTGTAAGCCTCGCATACCACCCTACCGTGACAGGCACCGCGCAAACAATGGTGATTTACGCCGCCACGGGCATCGGGAGATCGGGATTACTCCACCGCCTTGCCGAACTTGTTCGACTTCGGCAGGCCATGCGCGAGACGGCCGGCATCGGCGCGGTTGCCGCGCCAGTCGGACAACTCCTTCAACGTCATGCTGTGCTCGCGGCTGGACGAATCCTTCCACGTCAGGCCTGCCTTGGAATCGAAGACCGTGACGTCCGAGAGCTCAGCGCTGGTGTATTTCTGCAGGCGCACGCCGCGGCCACGCGCCATCTCCGGCACCTGATCGATCGGGAAGATCACCATCTTGTGGTTGGTGCCGATCACCGCGACCGTGTCACCGGCGACCGTCGCGATCGCGCGCGCCTCGTTCGGCATCTCGACATTGAGCACCTGCTTGCCCTTGCGGGTGTTGCCGACGCAATCGTCCTCGTTGACGATGAAGCCCTGGCCCTCGCCGCTTGCGATCAGGAACTTGCGGCCGCCCTTGTTGACGAACAGCGACACGATTGCTGCGTCCTGATCGAGATCGATGAACATGCGGATCGGTTCGCCGTGGCCGCGGCCGCCCGGCAGTTTCGCCACGTCGAGCGAGTAGAATTTGCCGTTGGTGCCAAACAGAAGCAGCTTCGATGTCGTTTCGGCAAAAAAGGCATGGTCGAGCTTGTCGTCGGTCTTGAAGGTTAGGCCTGCGAGATCGGCGGCGTGACCCTTGAGCGTACGCACCCAGCCCTTCTCGGAAATCACGATCGTTACCGGTTCGCGTTCGACAAAGGCTTCCTCGATCGCGGCGAGATCGTGCTCGGGCGCGTCAGCAAATTGCGTGCGGCGTTTGCCGAGCGGCGTCTTGGGCCCGAACATGTCGCGGACCTTGCGCACCTGTTCGCCGATCTTCGTCCATTGCTCGGCCTCCGAGCCAAGCAGCCCCTTGATGCCTTTCAATTCGGCGCGAAGCTCCTTGTCTTCGCCGCGGATCTCCATTTCCTCAAGCTTGCGCAGGTTCCGCAGGCGCATGTTGAGGATGGCGTCAGCCTGGATTTCCGTAAGCTTGAACGCCTTGATCAGCGCCGGCTTCGGTTCGTCCTCGGTGCGGATGATTTTGATCACCTTGTCGATGTTCAGATAAGCGATCAGGTAACCGCCAAGGATCTCCAACCGGTGCTCGATTTGCTCCTTGCGGTAGTTGGAGCGGCGGATCAGCACTTCGCGCAGATGGTCGAGCCACTCCCTCAGGCACTCGGCAAGGCCGACCACTCTGGGAATGCGACCTTTCAAGAGCACGTTGAGGTTCAGCGGAATCCGGCTTTCGAGCTCGGTGAGCCGGAACAGCGACTCCATCAGCAGTTCAGGATCGACCGCACGCGATTTCGGCTCGATCACGAGGCGGACGTCTTCGGCAGACTCATCGCGGACATCGCCGACCAACGGTAACTTCTTCTCGTTCAGCAGTTCGGCGATCTTCTCGACCAGGCGTGACTTCTGCACCAGCCACGGAATCTCGGTGATTACGATCACCCAGGTGCCGCGCGCGCCCTCTTCCTGATTCCATTTCGAGCGCACGCGGAACGAGCCGCGCCCGGTGACGTAGGCTTCCGTAATGCTCTCTTTTGAATCGACGACGATGCCGCCGGTCGGAAAGTCTGGACCCTTGACCCATTTCAGAAGCGACTTCGACTTCGCATCCGGCTTGTCGATCAGGTGTAGCGCTGCTTCGCACAGCTCCGCTGCGTTGTGCGGCGGGATCGAGGTCGCCATACCGACCGCAATGCCCTGTGAACCATTGGCGAGCAGGTTCGGAAAACCGCCGGGGAGAACCGAGGGTTCCTTGCCGCTGTTGTCGTAGGTCGGCCTGAATTCGACCGCGTCTTCGTCGATGCCGTCGAGCAGCAGCCGAGCGACATCGGTGAGCCGCGCCTCGGTGTAGCGCATCGCGGCCGGGTTATCGCCGTCGATATTGCCGAAATT
>DATHPL010000344.1:0-3188 GCA_035483915.1 Bradyrhizobium sp. | reverse complement strand
ACATCCCGGCTGTCGCGAAAGGTGTGCACGCCGGTGAGTTCGACGCCGGGCACGTTGAGCCGCAATGGGTTCGATCCGGTCGCAAACACCAGCTTTGAAAAACTGATGCTCTCCTCGTTGGCGATCTTGAGTTCGCGGCGGCCGACATCGACCTCGCGGACGGCGCAACCATATTTCAGCGTGACGCCGCGGTCGCGCCACCAATCGGCAGGCCTGAGCTCGATTTCATGGGAAGCGGTCTCGCCCGCCAGCACCGAGGACAACAGCACGCGATTATAGGCAAGCCTCGGTTCGTCGCCGATGACGGCCACGGCATAACGCCCCAGCGCGACTTTCGCGAGTTCGTCGACCAGACGGGCGGCGGCCATTCCGTTGCCGACGATCACGAGCGATTCACTCATGGAAGCTTCCTATTCGGCAGCCTGCGAGCTGCCATAGGCCTCAGAAATCATGAAACCGGACAGCGTGCCGTAGGCCGTGGTCCAGGCGCTCGCGACCTCTGAAGTCCAGCCGTCGCCCAATCCCTTTTCCAGCGTCCACAGCAGGGCTGAACCGACGACCGGATAGTGCTCGGGCTTGGCGCCATAGGCCACGTGGCGTTTGGCCAGCGCACTCGCCGCCGGCAGGATGGACGGAAGATCGCTCAAGCCGCCCACCACGACAGCGAGCGTCGCCATCAGCTTTTTCCGCTGCTCGGTCAGGTCTGCGGGAAACATCGATTTGACCTGCGGCGCGACCTCGAACAGGCGGTCGTAAAACAGTACAGCCGCCTGGTCCGAAATGGGCGCCACTTTCGAGAAACTCTGCTGAACCAGTTTGACTTGATCAGGTGTCATATCTCGCTCCTGCCTGTTTCTTCTTGCCGTCACCTCGTCCCGCATGCGGAACGAGGCCGATTTCGAAACCGCACGCCTCGCCGGACTTTGCTCGGCTCAGATGCGTGCCGAAGCCAGGCTTGTCGCACCGGCTTCCGCCGGACTGCGGCGCAGGTAGAACCACCAGGTCATGGCCAGACAAATCGCGTAGAAGCCGAGATAGATGAAGAGAGCGAGTTGCGGTCCGCCGGTGATCGCAATCGATTTGCCGAAGCCGCTCGGGATGAAGTAGCCGCCGCACGCGCCGACCGCGCCGATGAAGCCAACTGCCGCACCGCTTTCGATGCCCGCGGTCTTGATCGCGAGCGCCCGGCCGGCTTCGCCCTTGCCCTGGGCTTTGCGCAGATTTTCCTCGCGGAAGATCGAGGGGATCATCCGGTAGGTCGACCCGTTGCCGATGCCGGTGGTGACGAAGATAATGAGGAACATCGTCAGGAAGCCAACGAAGTCCTTGTTACCCACGAAGTAGATGACGCCGATGGTGGCCGCAGCCATCGCGATGAAATTCCAGAAGGTGATGATCGCGCCGCCGATCTTGTCGGCCAGCAGGCCGCCGAATGGACGCGACAGCGAGCCGACCAGCGGACCGAGGAACGCGATGGCTATGGTGACTGACGGAAACTGCGTCTTGATCAGCAGCGGAAAGGCCGCCGAGTAGCCGATGAAGGATCCGAAGGTCCCGATATAGATGAAGGACATGATCCAGGTGTGCTTGCGCTTGACGATCGCGAGCTGATCCCTGAACGAGGACTTCGCCGTGGTCAGGTTGTTCATGAAAAAGACGGCGCCGAACACCGCAATCAGCAGCGGGATCACCCACATCAGGCCAGCGTTCTGGAGATACACGCCGGAAACGGGCGAAGCCTGGTAGAGATTGATGATACCGAGGCCCATCAGGATCGGCGTGATCAGCTGAACGCTGCTGACGCCGATGTTGCCGCCCGCCGCGTTGAGGCCGAGCGCCCAACCCTTCATGCGGTCGGGATAAAAGAAGGAGATGTTGGCCATGCTGGAGGCGAAGTTGCCGCCGCCGAGGCCGGCGGTCGAAGCCACCAGCAGCATCAGCCAGAACGGCGTGTCGGGCTGGCTGACGAAATAAGCGAGCCCGAACGTCGGAATGAACAGAACCGAGGCCGAAAAGATCGTCCAGTTGCGGCCGCCGAACATCGTCACTGCGAACGTGTAGGGAAAGCGCATCAGCGAGCCGATCAGGCCCGGAATGGCGACGAGCTGGAATAATTCGTCCGTGGTGTAATGGAAGCCGGCTGCGGGAAGCTTGGTCGCGACGATGCTCCAGATCAGCCACACCGAAAATCCGATGTGCTCGGCAACGATCGACCAGATCAAGTTGCGGCGGGCGGTTACCTTGCCTTTGGTTTCCCAGAAGGTCGGATCTTCGGGGTTCCAGTCTGAAATCCAGATCGGGTCTTTTGAGGTCGGGTCTATCGAGCTCATTGAAATTTCCTTTGTCCAGTCGAGGGCTCATCGCATCGCGATCCGAGGACACAGCAACGCATTCCGGGCGAAGCCCGGTGAAGCGGTCGCAAATTCGGATGAGCGGCTTTTCGGCGACGGCATCGATGGCGTCGGCAAAAGCTATTCAAGCTTTGTGCCAAGCCAGCGCAGCGAAAAAATTCGTTATTTTATAAATGCTTAGATGAACACGCGCGGCCGGATAAACCGGCGCTGTCCGCATTCAAAATTTGCACCCGCACATTTGTTGTGCGGCGCACAATGATTGAGCACGGCGCTCAAAAATGCGCCGTGACCAAATTTGGAAGCGACAGGAGGAACGAGTTCAGGCGTTCTCGGCCACAGCCATCGGCTTGGGAGCAACGCCCTCGCCCGGCCTGAGGCGGAATTCGTAAGTCATCAGATGCCACGGTGCCGCTGCCGGCTTTCCATCCGGCATCTTGGGATCGCTGCGCTTCTCGACCTTGGCGATCAGTTCGTCCTTCACGCCAAACACGACATCGGTGTCGATATATTTGTCGCCTTCGACGAAGACGTGCGTGACCAGCGGCTCGTGACCGGGCGCATTGACCAAGAAGTGCACGTGCGCGGGCCGCATCGGATGACGGTGCAGGCCCAGGATCATCTGCCCGACCGGACCGTCGGTCGGGATCGGATAACTGCAGGGCAGAATGGTTCGGAAGTAAAACTTGCCCTCGGCGTCGGTGATGAAGCGTCCGCGCGACGACGGGCCAGCCGTCTCATAATCCGGCTTCTGTGAATCGTACCAGCCGTCGTCGTCGGCGTGCCAGATATCAACGGGAACGTTCGCGAGCGGCTTGCCGTTCAGATCGGTGACGT
>DATHPL010000343.1:0-3940 GCA_035483915.1 Bradyrhizobium sp. | reverse complement strand
TCTTGAGGCGCGCAATGTCTTCTTCGATCTGTTCGATGAAGGTCAGAAGGTCTGCAAGCTCAGTCAGACGCCGATCTGGCGCGATCCGCGGTTCGTTCATCGTAGCCGCGCAGGCCGCAATCAGAACGGCATCGAGCGCATCGTTCTTGGCTCGCCGAAGATGCACCCGGGCGAAGGCGCGCACCTGGATCGGCTGCAGCACCAGGACAGTGAAGCCGGCTGCCTGCAAATGCCTGACCACGCCACGCTCGTAGCCGCCCGTCGCCTCGATACCGATGCGCGTCACGCCGGCCCTGGTTAGATTGGCCGCCAAGGCGCGCCAGCCCGGCAGTGCGTTGGCAACCTGCCAGCGCTCGATCCGACCATGAACTGCGATGTCAAGCCTGGCTTTGGACGTATCAATTCCCGCCGTCGTTATGCTAGTCTGCGTCATCTTCCTTCGACCCTGCCTTGTGAAGCGAACCAAGTTGTTCCGGCAACCATCCGGGTCCAATGAAGGTGCTGACGCGATCACGCTACGGGGCAGCCAAAAGCGGCTCAGGGCGGGCTCGATCCGATCGCCAGCGGCCTGCCGCGGTATGCACGCCGCGGCAGGCCATTCCTCACGGAACATCTCAAGGATAATCGATTTCGCTATTACAAGGGTGGGTTAGCCGAAGGCGTAACCCGCCGTTGAGAGTCCGAAACCAGGAGGCGGATTACGCTTCGCTAATCCGCCCTACGGGCCTGCGCGTCTCGATTGTGTAGGGGCGTATGAGCGAAGCGAGATGCGGGTCCGCCGCCGGTATTCGCACGACATCGGGCGATGTGCTATAGCCCGCGCTTGCGGCCTGCGTAGCAGGGAGGATCAGGCATGAGTCGGAGAGATCGGGCCAAGGCTGCGCTCACGGCGATATGCGTGGCCGCCGTCGGGCTCTCACTTCAGGCCGGCGTTGCGGCTTGGGGTGCGCCGCTCACGATCGCAGTTGCCGATTTCGATTATGTCGATACTTCCGGTGAAGCAAGGGACCAGAGCGCGGAGCACAAGGCGCGCTTGGTGAAATTTGCCGAACTCGTGCGCGAGAATCTTTCCGCAAGGGGCGACTACCGCGTGCTTTCGTTCGAGTGCTCCAAGCATCCCTGCACGCCGATCAGCATGCACCCGGACGATTTCATCGCAGCCGCACGCCGCTCCGGTGCTCGCTTCGTCGTCTACGGCGGCATTCGCAAGATGAGCACGCTGGTGCAATGGGGCGATGTCGAATTGCTCGATCTGGAGAACGAAAAATTGCTGTTGAAGCGAACCGTGAGTTTTCGCGGCGACAACGAGGAAGCCTTTTCTCGCGCCGCGGCGTTTGTAGGCGATACGGTCGCCGATGCGTTGGCGGGCAGGTGAGAGTGCATGCGCCAGCAAATCTGGCGATAACCTTGCGAGCCGGTGCGTCTGCCCCGGCGTCGAGAGCGCGGTGGTCTCGTAGCAACCATTAAAAGCTAAGCGGCATTTTCGACCCACGGCGTGCCCCGCTGGACGACAGTGTTGGCATAGACCAGGAGCTTTCTAGCGCAGGCGATGAGCGCCGTATTGTGCGCTTTGCCGTTTGCGATCAAGCGAGCATAGAGAGCAATCAGGGCCTTATTCCAACGGAAGGCGGCTGGCAGCGCGGCGGCGAACAGGGACTTTCGCAAGCGGCCTCGACCGCCGGCGATGTGACGTTGACCCTTGCGCAGTCCACTGTCGTTGTCGAACGGAGCAAGCCCAGCCAGGGCCGCAGCTTCCTCACGACTGACTTGTCCCAGTTCGGGCATGCGGATGATGAGTGCCAGCGCGGTGCGCTCACCAATGCCAGGGATGCTCAGCACCAAGTCAAGCCGGCTGGCAAGATCGTCGTGGCCACGAAGAAGCTTGGCAATGGTACGTATCTGAGCCTTCCGTCGTGCCTTCAGCCGTCGGATGTCGCTGCCGACAAGGCTTCGCAGCCGAGGTTCATCGATATGCTCGAGCCGGGTCTTGAAGCGCGCGATGTCCTCCTCGATCTGCTCGAGAAAGGTGAGATATCCAGCCAGATCGGCCAATCTTGGATCAGGCGCGATCCTCGGCGGACCCATCGCCGCCGCGCACGCCGCGATCAAGATCGCATCAAGCGCGTCGTTCTTGGCATGGCGCAAATGCACCCGGCCAAAAGCTTTGACCTGCATCGGCTGCAGCACCAGGACAGTGAAGCCCGCTGCCCGCAAATGCTCCACCACGCCGCGTTCGTAGCCGCCGGTTGCCTCGATACCGACGCGAGTGACGCCGGTCTTGGCCAGGTTGGAGACGAGCAAGCGCCAGCCCGGCAAAGTGTTGGGGACCTGCCAGCGTTCAGCTCGACCGTAAACTGCGATGTCGAGTTTAGATTTGGATGTATCGATTCCAGCCGTCGTTATGTTAGTCTGCGTCATCTTCCTCGACCCCTGCCTTGTGAAGCGAACCAAGTTGTTCCGGCAACCATCCGGGTCCGATGAAGGTGCTGGCGCGATCATGCTACAGGGCAGCCACAAACTGCTCAGGATGGGTACGATCCGATCGCCAGCGGCCTGCCGCGGGCTGAGATCCGCGGCAGGCCATTCCTCTCGGAACAAGCCAACGATAGACGATTTTGTTATTACAAGGATGGGTGGAGCGCTTGCGAAACCCATCGGCTTGCTTGTTGAGACCCGATGGGTATCGCTGCGCTCCACCCATCCTACGCGCCGATCCGGGCTCCGGTTGCTGACCGCCCATCCCAACTAGCCGCAGCGTATAGCCCTGATCGTTCCCCCGATCGCGGCTCAATCCCGCTTGTAGCCTCGGAAGGGGCATCCAAGTTCACGCCGCGTCCGCCGGCCTCACGCGCCTGTTTATCTCCGCGCCCTTCTCCCGCTCGACAACGCCGATGTCATATTGGCATTGCAAATCCAGCCAGAGCTGCGCGCTGTTGCCGAAGTAGCGGCCGAGCCGTACCGCGGTGTCAGCGGTGATCGAGCGGCGGCCATTGAGAATGTCCGTGATGCGACCGGATGGCACGCCGATATCGAGCGACAGGCGGTTGGCGCTGAGCTTGCGTGCAACAAGTTCACGCTTGAGCAGACGGCCGGGATGTACGACGGGAGCCATGACATTCAACCTCTATGGTAATCCACGATTTCGACCTCATACGCATCGCCCTTGCGAAATTCGAAGCAAATTCGCCAGCGATCATTGACCGTCATCGCCCATTGACCACTCCGATTTCCCCTAAGCTTGTGCAGGCCGACGCTTTTCAATGGACTCAAATCGCCAAGTGACTTCGCCACGTTTAGTGCGAGGAGCAGATCGACAGCGGCCTCGAAGTCCAGCCCGCGAAACTGGTTCGGCCGCTCCCCTTCCCAAACCTTACGCGCAGCGGAGTTTAGCCACGAT
The DNA here is from genome assembly GCA_035483915.1 of Bradyrhizobium sp. Lineage (GTDB taxonomy): Bacteria > Pseudomonadota > Alphaproteobacteria > Rhizobiales > Xanthobacteraceae > Bradyrhizobium. The sequence goes on along the minus strand of DATHPL010000343.1, from coordinate 543 downwards.
TTGATCACGGCAAAAACGTACTACAAGACACAGGGAATGGCAAGCATCATGAGGCATGACGCTCCGGTTGATCCGAGTTCGTGGCTCGTAAGGCGGATTAGCCGAAGACGTAATCCGCCGCACCATCTCGAACCGATGTCGGGTTACGCTGCGCTAATCTGCCCTACATGGCCTACACGGCCTTGCCGGCTTACTCCGCCATCGCCGCGCCTGCTCGTCACCGGCTCCAATCCCCAATTCACTAGCCGCCGGGCGTTTGGACCGCCGCAAGTGCTTGATATAAGTCAAAATGGCATCTCGGCCAGAGGCGCAGTTTCCTATCGGGTGCCGATCCTCTCGCGTATGGCGATCACCGCTGCGCCATGGCTCCCCAAATTTTGGAGGAACGCCATGCTCCATTACTTTCTCGCTATTCACTTGAAGCCGGATCAGATTGGAAAAACGCGGGACGTGCATTTTCGATAGCAGATCATTTGGTGAGGATTTGACCATGATGACGACGATCACGACGGCCGACTCTTCAGGTGGTTCAACAAGGCAAGA
>DATHPL010000342.1:0-4816 GCA_035483915.1 Bradyrhizobium sp. | reverse complement strand
CTTCACCCACACCGTGACCGAGCGCTTCCTGCGCTATGTGGTGATCGACACCCAGTCCGATCCGGCGTCACCGACCTGCCCGTCGACCGACAAGCAGAAGGATCTGGGCCGGCTGCTCGCCGCCGAGCTGCGCGAAATCGGCCTTTCCGACGCCCATCTCGACGACAACGGTTACGTCTACGCGACCATTCCGGCGAATACCGACAAACGGGTGCCGGTGATTTGCTTCTGCTCGCATATGGACACCTCACCCGATTGCTCCGGCGCCAACGTCAGACCGCAAGTCGTCCGCAACTACCAGGGCGGCGACATCGTCCTGCCGGCAGATCCCTCGCAAATCATCCGCTTCGCCGAGCACCCGGCGCTCGCCACCCAGATCGGTCACGACGTCATCACGACCGATGGCACCACCTTGCTCGGCGCCGACAACAAAGCCGGCCTCGCGGAAATCATGGACGCGGCGCATTTCCTCACCAAGAACCCGCAGATCAAACACGGCACCATCAAGATCCTGTTCACGCCGGACGAGGAAATCGGACGCGGTGTCGACAAGGCCGACCTGAAGAAACTCGGCGCCAATTTCGCCTATACGATCGATGGTGAAAGCGCCGGCCAGATCGAAGATGAAACCTTCTCAGCGGACGCGGCCATCGTCACCATCGAGGGCGTTTCCACCCATCCCGGCTTTGCCAAGGGCAAGATGGAGCACGCGATCAAGATCGCCGCCGCCATCGTCGAGCGCCTGCCGAAAAAGACCTGCTCGCCCGAAACCACCGAGGGCCGGGAGGGCTTTTTGCACCCCATTGGCCTGTCCGGGACGTTGGAGACGGCCACGCTCGGCCTCATCGTGCGCGACTTCACCGAAGAAGGTTTGCGCGAGAAGGAGCGGCTACTGGAGAACATCGTCAAAGAGGTGATGGCCGACTATCCGCGCTCGACCACCCGCATCGAAATCAAGCAGCAATACCGCAACATGAAGCGGGTGATCGATCGTCATCCTGAGATCGTCGACTATGCGATCGAGGCGACCCGGCGCGCGGGCCTTAATCCGGTGAAGACGTCGATCCGCGGCGGCACCGACGGCTCACGGCTGTCGTTCATGGGACTGCCCTGCCCCAATATCTTCGCGGGCGAACATGCCTTCCACTCGCGGCTTGAATGGGTCAGTCGGCAGGACATGGAAAAAGCCGTGCAGACCATCGTTCATCTCGCGATGATCTGGGAAGAGCGGGCTTAAGTCTCTCGCTTACACTTTAGCCGTCACGATCCAGATCGCGGCATTGAGCGGCACCGTTTGTCCCTTCACGAAAGGCGCGAGCGCTTCGCGGACCGATTGGGCCGCGGCGGCGATGACGTCCTGCGGCTGGTCGGCCAGCGCGCGGGCGGACGGTCCGATTTCCAGCGCACTCTTGACCGCCGCGTCCAGCCCACCCCCAACCGCAACGTCGAGCGCCAGATCGCAAGGCTCCATGGCGACATTCGAAAAACCCGCGGCACCGAGGACGCGCTGGACGCGCGCTTCCGACGCAAACGAGAACGGGCCGGGATCTTCAGGTCCCACCTGCGGCATTTTCGGAACGTGCTGATACACAGCCTGGAGCGGCGTCATGAAGAAAGGATTCTGACGCGGCTCACGCCAGCAGGCAAAGGCGAGCCGGCCCGATCGGCGCATCGCACGCCGCATATTGGCAAAGGACAGTGCGGGATCGGCAAAGAACATCACGCCGAACCGCGAGGCGAGCAGATCGAAACTCTCCGGCGCGAACGAATGGATGGTCGCGTCCGCCAGAACGAATTCAACGGGCGCGCCTGTGGGCGTCACTTCCCGCGCGCGCGCCAGCATCGGAGCCGAGATGTCGATGCCCATGACATGCCCGCTTGGCCCCACGGCGCGCGCGAAAGCGAAGCTGGTGGACCCGCTGCCGCAGCCAACATCGAGCACCCGCTCGCCGGCCCTGATCCTGGCGCGGTCGATCACGAGGTCGGCGACCGGCTGAAGCAGGATGTCCTGCACCGGCTGGCGATCCGCCCAGCGCTGGCCGCCGGCGCCGTTCCAGTACGCAATTTGATCGGCGTTTTGATCGTGCCCTGCGGGTGCGTCCATGTTTTTAGAACTCTTCTTTGAAACTGACCGTGGTCGCCATATGAACTGAAACTCCTATAATAATAGCATGAAAATAGCCTGCGGCGCAGCTACTCATATTCTCGCGCGCTACAGTCGCGACACAATGACAAAATATTTAACGCACCGACGTCGGCAAAGCGGATTGAATGATATCCAGTCGTGACGTCCGGGCTGGCACCGTGTTTGCACCTCCAGGGGAGTTGCTTGGCTCACGCGTAGCGGACAAGTTGGAAGGTTCGTTGAAGACATGATCGTCCGGCTTGTGGCACTGGCGGCGCTGACCATCTTGATCCCCGGCTTGGCCAAGGCGGACGATCAGGACAAAAGCGGTTACACGCTTTTCGATCCTGTCCCCGACGACCTGCTGCGGAAGTTTGCGCCGGACAGGCCGACCAAGGGATTTTCAGTCCGAACGGTCGACGCCGGCCATTTCGAGATCGAAACCGATCTGATCAACTTTACCTACTCCAAATATCTCGGCGTGACGACGCGCAACTATCAGGCGCTTGATCCGACGTTCAAGCTGGGTGTGACCAACTGGATGGACGTCGAGGTCCAGTTCAATGGCTTGCAATATACGCAAATGTTCGACGGCGGCTCCGTGCCGAATTTTCAGAACAGCACCGGCTTTGGCGATGTCTTCCTGCGGACCAAGATCAACCTGCTCGGCAACGACAGCGGGCCCGTCGGTTTCGCGCTGATCCCTTACGTCAAACTGCCGTCGTCGACGCCGCTGATCAGCAACGGCGCGGTTGAAGGCGGCGTGATCGCGCCGCTGGCACTGCGGCCCGGCGATTTCATCGTCACGCTGATGACCGAAGTCGACGATCTGAAAAGCGCTACCAGCAACAATCGCTTTGCCAACTTCGTCAATCTCGTCAGCGTCAGCCATGGGGTGCCGGGAACCGAAGGCATCAATGCCATGGTGGAGCTCTTCTCATCGGTTGGAACCGATCCGGGCACGGCGCCGGTCTACACCCTCGACTTCGGCATGAATTTCCGTCTGAGCCAGCACATCATTCTTGATGTCGGCCTCAATCTCGGCCTCAACAGCGCGGCGCCGAAGGCCCAGGTCTACACGGGAATATCGGCGCGGTTCTAATCAACAGATACGCCTCGTGTTCCCGGCAAAATTACGAAACAAAAATCGCGGTTCCCGCACCGCACCTTTCCTAAACTTCATTTTCCTTTTTGGCGCCTCGCGCGTTGTCTTGCATCGCGGCGGGGGAAGTGAATGCAGGAGAGAAAGGCGCGATGCGGTATCTTCTTTTGATCGCCACCATGGTTTTCGGTGTCACGGCGGCTGTAACGACTGCCCAGGCTCAGACGGCGAGCGACCCGACCGCGAGCGGCGGGACCGGCGTTAACTCCGATCCGCTCAGCGTACCAACGTCATCCCTGCCGACGGGATCATCGGTCTCGACGGGATCGACGGGGAGCAGCGTGGCGGCCAGCAACGGCGCTTCAGGCATCAGCGCGTCGCCGTCAAACACCTCCCAAGTGCCTTTGCAGCTATCGGGCGAGACACCCAGCAGCTCGACGCAGGCGGCGACCTCAACCGCTGCGGCCGCAAGCCACGCGTCAAGCACGATCTGCCCGCCTTCGGTTCCGACTTCGGACGGAGGCTCAGCCAATCTGACCGACATGGTCGGAGGCTCGCTCAGCGGATGCTGAGCCGGCTCGTGAAGTGACAGGTGCAGTCTTGAAATGGTGGGCGGCTACGGATTCGAACCGCAGACCCTCTCGGTGTAAACGAGATGCTCTAACCAGCTGAGCTAGCCGCCCATAAAGCGCTGTTTAGCGCTGCCGGCCCCTTCGACGCAAGGTCCGATACGGTCGTCCCTCTTTGGATAGCGTGCAAAAAAACGGCGCCCGAAGGCGCCGTTTAATCATATTCAAGACACCGGGCCAGTGAGCCGTCAGGCCACCGGGGGCCTCGTCGCCGGCATCAGGCGTCACCGGCACCTTGGCGGAATCCTCTTCCCAGACGATCGGCACGGGGGTCCGCACCAGCGCCTTGGCGACGACCTCGTCGAGCCGGGCCACCGGAATGATGTTCATCCCGCCCTTGATCGCATCGGAAATCTCCGTGAGATCCTTGGCGTTGTCTTCCGGGATCAGCACCGTCTTGATGCCGCCGCGCGCGGCCGCCAACAGCTTCTCCTTCAAGCCGCCGATCGGAAGCACTCTGCCCCGCAGCGTGATCTCGCCTGTCATGGCGACCTCATGCCGAACCGGGATGCCGGTCATCACCGAGATGATGGCCGTTGCCATCGCCACACCCGCCGACGGTCCATCCTTCGGGGTTGCCCCCTCTGGAACGTGGACGTGGATGTCGCGCCGGTCGAACAGCGGCGGCTCGATGCCGAAGCCGACAGCCCGCGAGCGGACGAAAGACGCCGCCGCCGAAATCGACTCCTTCATCACGTCGCGCAGATTGCCCGTAACCGTCATCTTGCCCTTGCCAGGCATCATCACGCCTTCGATCGTGAGCAACTCGCCGCCGACATCGGTCCAGGCCAGGCCCGTCACGATGCCAATCTGGTCGTCGGTCTCGATCTCGCCGTAACGGTACTTCGGCACGCCGAGGAAATCCTCGAGTGTCTTCTCTGTGACCTTGACCGACTTCTTCTTCGAGATCATCAGCTCCTTCACCGCCTTGCGGGCGAGTGTCGAAAGCTCACGCTCCAG
>DATHPL010000341.1:0-6258 GCA_035483915.1 Bradyrhizobium sp. | reverse complement strand
CTGCAAACAGGCTTTGCAGCGGCCATGACGGACCTTCGGGTTCGAGCTCTTTGCGAAAAACGCGCCCGTAGCTCAGCTGGATAGAGCATCAGACTACGAATCTGAGGGTCGGACGTTCGAATCGTTCCGGGCGCGCCATTTCCGAAATTTGAACAAGATCGAATTTGCTCTCTCGAACGCGCCATCTCGTGGCAGATCCCGCGGTAAGCTCCTTGGCACTCGGGAACGAGGCGGCAACGCCGGGATCATTCGGGTAACCCGGCAAGGCGCAGGCCTTCCGCGTACTTCTCCACGAATGCGGACTTCTGATAGGGCCCTAGGTATTCCGCAAGGCGGGAAACGCCGAACGCTGGATCAATAATTTGCAAGCGGGCGGCTAGTCCATGTGCCGCGTCGATGTGGCCGGCAAACGCAGCGCTGGCGGCTCCGATGCGCAAGCAGACATGTGCGTCAGGACTGTGCCGGAGCATCCGTTCTGCCACACCTAGCGCCTTCTCATATTCGCCCAGGAAAAAGTGGGCGTGCGCCATCGCCGCAAAACTTGTAAGTCTCAGCGATCCGGGGTCGAGCCGTTCGGCACGACCAAGGTGCTCAATCGCCAAGTCAGGATATCCCTGCCAGATGTTGATCCAGCCACTATTTGCCCACGCACTGGCAAGATTGGGGTTCAGTTCCAGGGCTCGGTCAATGAGTTGCCTTGCTGACGAGAGGTCGCGGAGCAGATAGGCCACCGCCCACGCAGCCTCGCCCAAAGCCACGCCGTCATCCTGACCTACCCGTGCAACCATCTGCCAAAGTCGTGATATCTCGCTTCTCCTACGCGCAATGTCCACCGCGTCCGCCAGAAGTAAGTCAAAGCGATGGGCATGACAGTGCATCGCCATCCCGTAGGCGGATGCGTAGTCGGGATCGAGAGCACTCGCCTTCGTGAACAGACCCAACGCTTGCTCCAGTCCGTCCGGTGTCATGGGGGAAAGGCACGTCAGACCTCTCAGGTAGCAATCGTAGGCGTCGGTGTTGCTTGGAGGCCTGCGCCAAGCGCGTACTATCTCGGCCCGCTCCACCCGCGGCGCAATGGCCCCGACTACCTTCTCTGTGACCTCATCCTGAAATTCAAAAACATCCTCTAGCGCGCCGTCAAAGCGGTCTGCCCATATGTGGGCTCCGTTCGCAGCGTCGATGAGCTGGACCGCTATTCGCAGTCTATTTCCGGCCTTGCGTACGCTGCCTTCCAGCACATATCGAACACCTAGTTCGCGACCCACGCGTTTTACGTCAATCGCTTTACCCTTGTAACTGAACGAAGAGTTCCGAGCGATGACGAACAGCGATTTGAACCGCGACAGCGCTGTGGTGATGTCTTCGGCCATACCATCAGCGAAATACTGCTGCTCGGGATCGTCGCTAATGTTCTGAAACGGAAGTACCGCAATGGAAGGTTTGTCAGGGATCGGAGGCAGCTTCTCCGCCTCAGCAACATCCGCGGGCGCAGCGTCCCTCGCTGCATTCGGCGCGCCCACGTGATACGCTCTAATAGGCTCTTGAATGTTTTTGACGTGTTGAGCACCAAGGTCCGTAAAGGTAATCGGCAGGACTTTGCGCACCTGATCGTATGTTTCCCCGGAGATACACACGCTTCCGGGGCTCGCCAATGTTTGCAGTCGCGCAGCGATGTTCACGCCCGCGCCGAAGAGGTCCCCAGCGCGCACGATCACGTCCCCGACGTGCACGCCAATGCGGAATCGAATGCGCCGATCGGGTGCAACGCTGACGTTCGCTTCGGCCAACGCGGTCTGCGCATCTACGGCGCACTGCACGGCCTCTACGGCGCTTGCGAACTCCGCAAGAACACTATCGCCCGCCGTGTTGGCTATGCGGCCCCTATGGTCCCGAATGAATCTGTCGAGGATCGTGCGCCGTTCGGTCAGGCCCTTGAGCGTGCCGACTTCGTCAGCGCCCATGAGACGGCTGTAGCCCTCCACATCTGCTGCGAAAACGGCGACGAGGCGTCGGCTGACTTTCGTGTTGTCTGACGTGTGGTCTGACATGTGTAACCCAATGTCAGCTATCGCGACCAGTTTGGCGCCGGGGAGCTCGTCCCGTCAACTAACCTCGTCTCGGCGTTTTTCACGCGCAATTAGCGTCGTGCGTCATTTTTTCGCACACCAATGGTACTTGGATCATGTGTTTCAGGATGCGGCGGGTTCGCGGCCCGACGGGTCCATGCGGATTGACTATACGCCCGGTTCAGTCGGGGAAATGAAGACGACGCGCTTTGTTTGATTTCGCAGCGAGCCTTTTCAACCTGCAGACATTGAAGGCTTGGACGACCGCGTAACCCAGATGCACAGCGGCTCGATTGAGGCAACCTTTGCGGAGTTCGACGTTGGTCGATTTCTTTAGATCCACGACATTGACTTCGAGTTCGTTGTGGCCAGTGGGGTCGCAGGAAAAGACTACGACTACAGGATTAGCACGCCGCAGATATCGATCCCGCGCTTAGCGACGAACTTGAATCAGCCGCCGCGTTGGGCCGGGTCATAGAAGAACGTTTCGGTTGCGATCTTGTCGCCGCGCCAGGTCTGCCAGGCGACCTCTTCCTGTTGCATTCGGCCTCCGTCCTTGAAGACGAAGGTGAAGCGCCAACGTATCGCAATCTGGTCGCCGTCGATCAACGGTCCGCCGAGCAGTTCGGTGGTCACCGACCGGCTGCGCTCCATCATCGCGGCCTCTTGCTTCATCAGCGCCTCACGCCCGCCCTGGCGCGGGGACGCCTGGTTTTCCTGCATCCAGGCGTCGTCATGGTACCAGTCACGGATGGCGCCGACGTGGTCGCCGGAAATCACCTGGGCGATGAAAGCCTCGACAGTGGCTTTGGCAGGCATGATCGTTACTCCGGTTGGTCGTTGCGAGAATCGGGCGTCGCCCCAGCGAAAAAGTGGTTCAGCCGCCGTGCCGGCAGGCGGCCAGGAAAAACGGGATGCGGCGGATGACGTGCATGTCGATCTCGTCGCTCAATGCATCGCTCTTCTGTTCGAACAGTCCACGTAACAGCATCGGCAGGACGACAAGGTCCAGGAAGGTCCTCGCTGTGATAGCGATGCGGTCAGGGGCAAAAGCCGGCAGCCGGCCGATCTCGTCGGATTGCGCCATTTCGCCGAGAAAGCGGATGGCGACTTCCGTGCTCAGTTGCTGCGCCGTTCGGCTGACGGTACTCGCAATCTCAGGGAATCGGTTGACCTCGGCGACCGCGAGCCGCAACAGCGCCATCCTTTCACTGTCGAGCGTCCACTTCACCATCGCGATTGACACTCGCGCGAGACGCTCTTCGATCGTTCCGCCGGGCCGCACGTCGCTCTTGAATTCAGCGATCCTGGACACGACGTCGCGCATCACGACCGCCGTAAAGAGGGCCCGCTTGTCGCCGACGCGCGCATAGATCGTCGGTTTTCCCGACCGCGCGGCCATCGCGATCTCGTCAACGCTCGCCCCCTCGAAGCCGCGTTCAAGGAAGACCTTGCGAGCGGCATTCAGGATGCGCTCCTCGACCTCGCCTTCGAGCTCTTTCGGTGGCCGCCCTAGGCGCACGGCGGCGCGGGCAGGTGCTTTGCGCCGTGCCGGGCGTTCTTTTATCTCGTTCATCTAGCTCACCATTTCCCGCCGTCCGAACCCGCGACGCCGGTACGGCCCGCAATCTATGCATATCTGGCCTGAATGTAAATAGAACTAAACAGTATCGTTCTTATTGACAGAGGGCATGCTCGAGATTAGAAACAAACGATACCGTTTCGTTTCTTTTCGAGAGGAGCAACGACCATGCTGGATGACATCGTTTTAGAACGCGGAGAGCAGGAGCGCGCCGGCGCAGGCGTTCAAGAACCCTCCTGGAAGCCCGAGGTGACCGCCAGGGCGACTGATAGGGCCAGTGAAAAAGGTCCCGCGCCGAAGAAATTAGAAGAGCCTGCATCTTCGCAGGCAACGGAGCAGTCCGGTTCGATCGGCAAGCCAGGCCAAAGAGGTTTTCTGCGCCGGCGGCCGGTGCTGTCGGCGATTGGCGCGGTGCTTCTGACGTGCGTTCTGGGCGGCGGCTATGTCTACGTCGATCAGTTGCAGCACTTTCAGTCGACCGATGACGCCTTCATCGCGGCGCGCCAGTCTTCGCTCGCCCCGAAAGTATCCGGCTACATCACGGCTGTTCCCGTGACCGATAACCAGCATGTCGCCGCTGGCGACGTCATCGCCCGTATCGACGACCGCGACTACCGCATCGCGCTGGAGCAGGCGGAAGCCCAGGTCGCGGCGGCGCAGGCCAGCATCGAGAATATCAGTGCGCAGCTCGAAGTGCAGAAGGCGCAGATCAACGCCAACCAGGCTCAAGTGGATCAGGCGCAGGCCGTTCTTGTGTTCGCGCAGCAGCAGGCGGCACGTTACCAGCATCTCGAGCAGACCGGCTACGGCACCGTTCAGAACTCCGAACAATACACCTCGCAACTGCGCCAGCAGCAGGCCGCGCTGCAGAGCGCCCAGGCAACCTTGAACCTGGCGCAGCGGCAGGTCGAATCGTTGAAAGCGCAGCGCAAGAGTGCGATCGCAAACCTCGCCCAGGCCCAGGCCCAGCGCGATCAGGCTCAACTCAATCTTTCCTACACGACGGTAACGGCGGCTCAACCGGGCCGCGTCGTCAACCTTGGCGCGGCCGTGGGCCAGTTCGCACAACCCGGCACCAGCCTGACCACGTTCGTTCCGGACGAGATCTGGGTGACGGCGAACTTCAAGGAAATCCAGCTCGATCGCATGCGGCCGGGCGATTCTGTCACGCTCAGGATCGACGCCTATCCCGGCCGGACGATCCGCGGTCATGTCGACAGTGTCCAGCCGGGATCGGGCACCGCGTTCTCGCTGTTGCCGGCCCAGAACGCCACCGGCAATTACGTCAAGATCGTCCAGCGTGTGCCGGTCAAGATCGTCATGGACAACCCGCCAAAGGATGTCGCACTTGGTCCCGGCATGTCCGTGGTGCCGACCGCGCGGGTCGATTCCAACCCGTCGCTGTTTGAGCGCCTGGGGAGGCATCTATGAGTGCCGCCACGATCGAAATGGATGGCACGGCCGCCGCCGGCGGTGCCGCTGTCAATCCCTGGCTGATTGCACTGGTGGTTGCGCTGGCGAGTTTCATGGAGGTGCTCGACACTACCATTGCCAACGTCGCGCTGCCTTACATTGCCGGCGGGATGGGGGTGAGCGAGGACGAAGCGTCCTGGGTCGTCACCACTTATCTCGTTTCCAACGCCATCATCCTGACGGCCAGCAGCTTCCTGGCTCGGAAGCTCGGCCGCAAAACCTTCTTTCTGATCTCTCTCGGCCTATTCACGGTAAGCTCGATCCTGTGCGGCGTTGCCCCGAATTTGAACGCGCTGTTGTTGTTTCGGATCCTGCAGGGCCTTGGCGGCGGCGGCATGGTGCCGGTCGCCCAATCGATTCTCGCGGATGCGTTTCCGCCGGCCAAGCGCGGTCAGGCCTTTGCGGTGTTCGGTGTTGCCGTCGTGGTGGCGCCGGTGGTTGGGCCGACGCTCGGCGGCTGGCTGTCGGACAATGTGTCCTGGGAGTGGTGCTTTCTGATCAACGCGCCGGTCGGCGTGTTCGCGATGGCGATGATCGCGATCGTGTTGCGCGAGTCCCCGGCCGCGCGAGCGGAGGCCCGGGCGCAGCAGCAAGGCATCAGGTTCGACCTGACCGGTTTCCTCCTGGTCGCGACTTTCCTCGGCGCACTCGAAGTCGTGCTCGACCGCGGCCTGGAGGACGACTGGTTTTCGTCGCCCTTCATCGTCACTTTCGCCGTCATCTGCGCAGTGGCGTTCGTGCTGATGATTCCCTGGGAGTTGACGCGCCGCAATCCGATGATCGACCTGCGGATGGTGGCGAGCCGTCAATTCGGTGCCTGCTTCCTGGTGATGCTGGCAACCGGTGCCATTCTGCTCGCGACCACACAATTCTTGCCGCAACTGGTGCAGCAGGACTTCGGCTATACCGCCACCTGGGCCGGCCTCGTGCTCTCGCCGGGCGGCGTGGTCACCATGGTGATGATGTTCGTGGTCGGCCGCGTCGCGGCAAAGGTGTAACCCAAATATCTGATTATCGCTGGTGCCGTGCTGATTGCGCTTTCCATGTACAGCATGACCAACGTCTACGGCGATCTCGGCTTCTGGTTCATGGCGCGGTCGCGGATGCTGCTCGGCGTCGGACTGCCGCTGATCTTCG
>DATHPL010000340.1:0-3811 GCA_035483915.1 Bradyrhizobium sp. | reverse complement strand
TTTCGGGCCGGTCCACCATGGTGTCACGCCATTCGGTCATGAGAGCCTCCTTTGAGACTGCCTCCTGCCGGTTAAGTCGCGCCTGCCGGCACAAGGTTCAATCCGCTGAACCAATGCGGCAAGACGGGGCTTGGTTCCATGGATGGAGCGGACTCTCAAGCGCCATAGGCAGTGCGCCCCCTCTCCCCGCTCGCGGGGAGAGGTGAAGAAGAGCCCCTTAAAGCCGCTTCTTCAGCGCGGCCACAAAGCGATCGGCGTCTTGCTCGTCGTTGAAGACATGCGGCGAAATGCGCATCCGCGACAACCGCGGTGCAACATAAACGCCGTCCCCGGCCAGGCCCTCGATCAACCCGGCCGGCAGGCCGCCGGGAAAACCAAGACTTAAAATGTGCGGTGCACGAAAACGCGTCTCCATCAGGCGGACCTTGCTGCCATTCAAGCCTTCCGCGATCCGCGCCGTCAGCATCAAAAGCCGCCCGGCGACTGCGGCCATGCCCCATTCGGCCATCATCTCCATGCCGATCGCGGCCATTTCCATCGAAATGAAATGATCGCGCTCGCCCATGTCGAAACGCCGGGCACCCGGGACATAGCTTAGATCGGCAAAATAAATCTGGGCATCGGAGCGGATCTCGCGGCGGCCGAAGCCGGTCTGTTCCAGCGGAATGCCGTTCTGGTGACGCTTGGCGATATAGATAAAGGCCCGGCCATAGGGGCCGAGCAGCCATTTATAGGTCGGGAAAATCACGAAATCCGGATCGAGGCTCTTCACATCCATCGCGAGCACGCCGACCGCGTGCGTCGCATCGATCAGGAACAGCGCGCCCTGCCGCTTCAGTGCCGCGCCGACCTTCGCAATGTCGATCAGGCCGCCGTCCGACCAATGCACCGAGGAGATCGAGGCAAGCGCCAGCCGCGGCGCGCCCGGCCGCTCGATCGCCGCCATCACCGTCGAGGTCCAGTCGCCGTCAGGCGGCTGGCGCACGGTCTCGATGGTGAAGCCGGCCGAAGCGGCTCGCGTCTGCCATTCCAGGATCGGCGAGGAGTGGTCGTTTTCCAGCACCAGCACCCGCATGCCGGCCGGAATCGCCAGGATCTTGCCGACGGTTGCAACGCCATAGCTTACCGAGGAGATCAGCGCGACGTCGCTCGCCTCAGCATTGATCAGGCGCGCGGCGGCGGCTCTCGCGCGTTCGTGCTGGCGGTTGGCGAAGGCGGCATCGAGCGTCCATGGCGCGCCCTTGCGGCCGACCGCGGCGCGGGCAGCCTCCTGCGTGCGCAACGGCAGCGGACTATAGGAGGCCGAATTCAGGTAACAGATGTCGCGCGGTATATCGAAGAGTTCGCGTTGGGAAGCCAGCATGTTGTGCTCTTCTTTGAAGCACAACTTTAGCGATTCGCGATCACGGCGGCCACCCCGACCTTAGCATGTCAGGGCGCCACAGCACGCGTAGGCTGCGTCAGTGCGTTGCAACCTTTTTCCAATCGAGAGAAAGCCTGGTGTGGCGACACTGACGTTCCTTTCAGTTTCGCCGCGACCTCTTCATAGGAACGTCAGAGTCAAAGCCACACTAGAATCATGTAGTTGCTGGTGTCCCTTTAGTTCTGACATTCGTAAAAACGCGCGCCGCGGTAGCATACGAACGTCAGAACCGGCACACTAGTGAGCCTGCGCCGACCGCGGCTGTTCAGGCTCGGCCGGGCTCCAGTGCGACTGATAGACTTCCAGGATGCCGCGCGACATCCTGACATCGGCCCGCTTGAATTCGGCCTTCAGATCGTCGAGCTCGCTTGAGGCAATGCGGTGATTTTCCGCGCCGAGGAACAACAGCGCCATCGCGGTGTCCCAGGAGAATTCGAGCGCCTTCGACAACACCAGGATCATGTCGCGATTGTTGCGCGAAAGCGCCTCTTCGACGACTTCCGGCGGCAGCGAGCAGAGCAGCGACAGTCCGATGACCGCTTCCTCGACCTTGTGCGCCAGCGCATAGGTGAGAATGCTCTTCTCGTTCAGCCGGCCGGCCTTGTGCGCCGCGGTCACGGCCTGCTTGAGCTTCAGATAGCTTTCTTCGCCCGAAGCAAACTTGGAATAGAGCTCGCCGGATACCTTCGTCACCGAGGCCTGAATCGCCGCCGTGAGCTCCGGACGTTCCCGCTCGAGCTTGCGCCGGACGTCGTTGGACGCTTTCGCGACCAACTGACGGAACATCTGCGGCGGAATTTCCTTGCGCAGGCCGACCCGTTCGGCGAGCACGGCATCGGTTTCCGAGCGCTTGATCATCTGGCGGAAGGCGAAGTCGGAGAAGCGGGCGCCATAATTGGCGGCGACCGACTGAACGACTTCCTGATTGCCGCGCGTGACGAGTTCGTCCGTCACCTCGACCGGCACCGAAGGACGGCGTGCGATCGCCAGCAGATGCGGCTGGCTCTTGGTACGGATATTGGCGATCAGCGACTTCACGTCGAGACGCGGCGAAAATTGCAGGACGGGACCGGCGACATCGATCGAATCGTCGAAGGCGAGCATCTCCACGACCTTGGACGGCGCATTGTTGGAATGCGCCAGCCGGCGCGACAGTTCGGCCCGGGACACCTGTTCGATTTCATCGGCCAGCCGGCCGATCACCTCGCCGAAAATGCGAATCTGCTCTTCGTCGAACTCGCCTTCGACGAGAACATCGGTCGCGTGCCACAACGCTTTCGCCCGGCTTTCCGCCGTGCCACGCGTAATCGCGTCGTCCAGGTCTTCCAAAGCGTGACTGACTTCAGTCATCGGGCAATCCAGTGAGGTCATAAAAATTTCAATGCCAAAGCCATAGACTTCATTTTTTAATGGTGCGGTTTCGCTTTCCCCGCCTTTTCGCACCTTCCAGTGACCCTTCATTAACTCTGGTTGCCCTGTGACGCCCCTCACCTGCCCGATCGGCGCTCGCGAGCCCGAAAACCCCTGCAAAAACGCCGCGCGGCGGGGCGCGATTTGACAGCGCGTTTACCGATCGCTTACCTCTTTTGACAAATGGCGAAAGCCGCGAACCCGCGGGGTGAACCCACGCGGAAACCCGGCAAAGCATGGAATGAAGGGCGAGACGATGGATCAGACTGCAACGCCCCCGAGCATCGAGGCGACGTCACGCACGACAGATAGTGCGATCGCGATCGCCGCCATCGCGGTCCTGATCGTCTCCTACGCCGTGAATGCGATGGACCGCACGCTATTTCCGCTGATGCTCACGGATGTCCGGCGCGAATACGGCTTCAGCCTGCCGCAGGCAGGCTTGATGTCGACGATCTTTACGCTCGGCATGACGCTCGCCGGGCTTCCGACCGGCTACCTGATGTCGCGCTATTCCCGCAAGACCGTGATTCAGGTCGGCATTCTCATCTATTCGGCGGCGACCGTGATCACGGTCACCGCGATCGGTTTTGCCGACATGCTGCTCTATCGCGCCATCACCGGCGTCGGCGAAGCGATGCAGTTGACGGCGTTGCTCGCAGTGTTCTCCAGCTACTTCTCGCGCAACCGCGCCGCCGGCGTCGGCCTGCTCAACTATGCCTATGCCGGAGGTGCGGCGGTCGGACCATGGCTGGGCGCCAAGCTGCTGGTCGATTACGGCACCTGGCGCGCGCCCATGGTTATCTACGGTCTCATTGGGCTTGCAATGATGGTGCTGATCGCCGCCGTCGTGCGGCCGTATCTGTCCGAGACCAACACCGAGGGTGCGGAGAATACTGATATCGCGGCCGGCGGCGCTGCGTCGCTGAACAACCGCAACACCATCGTGCTTGCGATCCTCAGCGTGCTGTTCGGGCT
>DATHPL010000339.1:0-18804 GCA_035483915.1 Bradyrhizobium sp. | reverse complement strand
TCCTGGGCGGCGCCCATCATGGCGCCGCTGCGTTCGGAAAGATCATCGACGACCGAATCGACATTGGCGCGGGCATTCTTGTAGCCGCGGCGCGCCTGCTTGCTCGCAGTGCCCGCGAGCGTGTTGAGCGCGTCGGTGATTTGATCGGCGAGGGCGCTGATATCGTTTTTCACGTTAGCCACATCCTTCTCCAGCCGTTCGTAGGTTGCTTTGTCCGTCATGTCATGCATCCCCATTTCACCGTTGATACTCGACATCAAAAGCTCCCGGCGTTCAGATTCATATCGGGAGAAACGTTTCCGGCTTCGGGAAGTTCCCGACGCGAAACCGGCAGGCATTGAGATCGTTTAAGGCAGTTGCGGTGCAGTCGATGACGACAAATGGTCGCGAAGGATCAACGCGACGATCAACAGCGGCGACGACAGAAAACCGCCCATCGGTCCCCACAGCCAGGTCCAGAACGCCAGCGAGATAAACACCGCGAGCGCGTTCAACTCCAGCCGGCGTCCGATGATGGTCGGCGTGACAAAATGACCTTCGAGAAACGTGAGCCCGACAAAGGCGAGCGGCGCGATCGAGGCCGCCCCGATCGTTGAGAATGCAATCAGCCCGACCAGTGCCAGGATCGCAAACATCGCGACCGGACCGATGATGGGGAGATAATTCAACGTGGCGGCAAGCGCGCCGAGTCCGGCCGGGTTCGGCATGCCCGCGGCCCAGCAGATCAGCCCGGTCGCTGTCCCGACGCCCATATTGATCAGCGTCACCGTCAGCAGATAAGAGCCGAGCTGTTCTTCGATCGCGTTGAGGCTTCGCAACACCCGCAGCCGCGAGTCGCGGCCGGTAAAGGTCATGATCAGGGCGCGCCGCAAATCGCGCCAGCTTGCGATGAACAAAACGAGGGTTGCAAAGAACAGCAGGAATTCGGTGAAGGTCGGCGACAGGAATTCCAGTGTTGGTTGCACCCATTCAATTTTCGGCACCTGAAACGGCGCGGGCGGGAGGCTATCGGGTGCACCGATCATGCCCTGTAGCTCCCGCCACAGTGCAAGCGGCTTGTCGAATATATAAAGCTTGTCTTTCAGCCGGGCGCCGAGTTCGGGCAGCCGTGTGGTCCATTCCACCAGTGGGGAGGAGATGAGGCCGATAATGAAGGTGACGCCGGCGCCGACAGCGCTCACGATCAGAACCGCCGAAAGCGCCCGGGGAATTCGATGTCGCTCAAGAAATCCTGCGGCCGGCGACAACATGGTGCCGATCACGAACGCCGCTACGATCGGCAGGAAGAAGGCTTTGGCGGCATAAAGAACGGCAACAACGCTGATGACGAGCAGCGAAACGAGCGCGAAGGCGATCAGCTCCGAGCGGCGAATGGTTCGTGGCGACTCGCTGCCACCATCAGGAGGTTTGGCACCAACATCGTCCCTCGCCAGCGCACGCTCGTTGGGTACCACACGCAAACGGCTCTCCCCGCGGCTTGCCGCGGCGTCGCGACCAAATGTTTGATGCAGACACAAAGCGCCGCGCCACCGAAAGTTCCGTCGCGCAGATGTGAATTACCGAATTCTTGACAGCGACAATATGGCCGCACGCGGCAGAGGAACCCGGCACGCGTCCCGGCGTTTGTGCTGCGTAACTCGCATCTCGTGATGCGCAGCAAAAACGGGGCAAATCATGTCACAGCGACCCGAACAGACGGATCGGCCGGCGCGCAAGCAACGGGCGACGATGGCCAATGCGCTCATCGTTACCGGCGTCCTTTGCTTGGCGCCGTTGGCTCTTTCCAGTCCGGCAAGTGCGCAGGCGCTTAGCTTCGCCTCGGCGCCGCTGTCGGCGTTTCCGTCGGATGATGCCGCGACTGCACCGGATGATTCCGCTGGAGGGGCGACCAGTTCCAATGTGCTTCCGGAGCGGCTGCGCCGGACGACGGTGGCGCTTAATACGAATGAGGCGCCAGGCACCATCATCATCGATACCGGTAACACCGTGCTCTACTACGTGCTCGGTCAGGGCCGCGCCATCCGCTATGGCGTCGGCGTCGGCCGCGAAGGCTTCACCTGGTCGGGCGTGCAAACCATCACCAACAAGGCGGAATGGCCGGACTGGCATCCGCCGGCGCAAATGATCGCCCGCCAGCCCTATTTGCCGCGCTTCATGGCCGGTGGTCCCGGCAATCCGCTCGGCGCGCGCGCCATGTATCTGGGTTCCAGCGACTACCGCATTCACGGCACCAACGATCCCAAGACCATCGGGAAGTTCGTGTCCAGCGGCTGCATCCGGCTCACCAATGAAGACGTGACCGACCTGTTCAGCCGTGTCGGCGTGGGGACGAAGGTGGTGGTGTTGCCTAAAAACGCCGCCCATCTCGCGGCGCGGCCGATTGCCGGAGGCGAAGTGGCTTCAGTGATGCCGCAGCCTCGCGCCGAGGTGACGACGCTTCCCTCGGGACGTCGGGCGGTAAACCTTTCAATGTCCTCGCTGTACTGAGGAGCCTGACCTTGGAGGCGAGGCGCATGGGCACAGCTAAGGGCAAGATGGCATTGGGCGGGGTTGCCGTCCTGGTTGCGGTGGCGATCTCGCCGTCGGCGCAAGCCGGAGATTTCCTGTCCAATCTTTTTGGCGCGTTCGGCGTTCACCGGCCGCAGCCGCCGTCAATGACGCCGATGCCTTACGGTAGTGAGGAAAACACGGCTTTTCCCCCGGAAGGCGCGGTCTCGCGCCCGCGCGCTTATGGCGGCGGTGGTCAGGCCTATTGCGTGCGTACCTGCGATGGGCGCTATTTCCCGATTTCAAGCGCCGGCAATCAAAGCCGCGCCGCTTCTTGCAACCGTTTTTGCCCCGCCAGCGAGACCAAGGTGGTCTATGGCAGCAATATCGACAACGCCGTCGCCGAAGGCGGCAAATCCTATTCCGAGTTGCCCAACGCCTATCGCTATCGCGACGAACTCGTTGCCGGCTGCACCTGCAACGGCAAGGACTCGGTCGGTCTTGCCGAAGTGAAAATCGAAGACGATCCGACCCTGCGTTGGGGCGATATCGTCGCCGGCCCCGACGGGCTGATGGTGGCTGGTCGCAGTGCCGATCGGCGCGGCGCCTCGCTCGATCTTTCCCCTGCGCCGGACTCGATACGGTCGCATTACCGGCGCGTGCCGGTCGTCGCGTCGCAATAGCGCGACGGCGGTTTAGGCCGCGCGGATCTTCCGCAGGAATTCGGTGACCTGATTGCTCAGATCGAGGCCCTGCGTCTCCAGCGTTTCCGAGGCTTGCTTGACGTTTTGCGCAACGGTAGCTGCCGCATCCGCGTCGGCTTTGACGCCCGCGATGTTTTCGGAAACGTTTCGGGTGCCTTGCGCCGCGTACTGGGTGTTGCGTGAGATTTCCTGGGTGGCGGCGCCTTGCTCTTCCACCGCGGCGGCAATGGCGGTTGCGACCTCGTTGACCTCGCCGATGATGCCGCCGATTCCCTTGATCGCTTCGATGGCCTCATTAGCCACTTTCTGAATGTCGGCGATCTGCCCGGAGATTTCTTCGGTCGCCTTGGCGGTCTGGCTCGCCAGCGATTTGACCTCGGAGGCCACCACGGCAAAGCCCCGGCCGGCTTCGCCGGCGCGCGCAGCCTCGATGGTTGCATTCAACGCCAGCAGGTTGGTCTGGGCGGCGATGGAGTTGATCAAGCCGACCACCTCGCCGATACCGGCCGCGGTCTTTGCCAATCCCTGCACCGTGTTGTCGGTTTCCCGCGCGCTGGAAACGGCGCGGCTGGCGATTCCGGCGGCGTGCGAGGCCTGGCGGCTGATGTCGCCGATCGAAGCGCTCAACTCGTGCGACGCCGAGGCGACGCTATCGACGTTCACCGAGGCCTCGCCGGAGGCCTTCTCGGCGATCTTCACCCGCGAATTGGTCTGGTCCGAAACCTTCGACAGGTCCGAGGAAGTCACTCGCATCCCGTTGGAGGCGTCGTTCAAGCGGTCCAGCGTCTGGTGCACCTGGCTCTCGAACTCACCGACATAGCCCTCGATGGCCCGTTGCCGTGCGGCCGCGCCGGCGTTGCGCTCACGTTCCTGCTGCTCGATCCTGAGTTTGTCCGTGGCCTGCTGCTTGAAGGTTTCAAGCGCGCCGGCCAGCGCCCCGATCTCGTCGCGGCGCTGTGCGTAGCCGGTATCGACGCTCAGGTCGCCGGACGCCACGCTCAGCATGGCATCGCGCATGATGTGCAGCGGGCGGATGATGCGACGTGTCACCGCGATCATGGTGCCGCAGGTCAAAGCAATCGCGGCGGCGAGCAGGACAAGCTGGAGTACCAGCAGGCGCTGGGCCGCGGCGTGCTGAGCAGCGGCATAATCCCTGGCGATATCGAGCGCGCGCTCGGCGACCGCAACGATGCTGGTCATATGCTGGACCGAAAATGGATTCCACTCGTTGGCCTTCATTTCCGGTTTGTCGCCGTTCACCAGCGCATTGATCAGCCGGTCGCGCTGGCCTAGAAATTGCGGCTCGAAATAAGCGGTCTTGGCTTCCGCCATCGCCTGGATGAAACCGGGCGGCATTTCAGTCGAAGCCGCGACGGTCTGCAACGCGTTCCAGGCGGTTTCGGTGCCGCCGACAAGTTTGGTGTAGGTTTGGCGGACATCCGGCGTCATGCTGCCGGCCGCAAGCCCGTTCGATACCAGCAGTGATGCCTCGCCGGCAGTATTGCGCATCAGCCAGGCGATCTGCTTGATCATCAGCATTTGGTCGATGACCGGGTCGTCGTGATTCACGGCTGCGGCGACCTTGGTCGAAAGCTTGTCCAGCGTTTCAACCAGCGCCGCCGTATTGTCCATGAATTCCTTGCCGAGTTCAGGCCGGCGCGAAGCCTTGGGTTTGTTCAGTGCGCTCCACGATTCGGTTTCCAATACGGCGAACGCGTCGATCAGCCGTTTCAACTCGGGAAGCAGCGTTGCGCGATCGGAAAAATCCATCGCCGCGAGCGTCTGACTTGCCGAGCGCATCGCGGACAGTTCGGCGTCGCGGACATCGCGCATGTAGCTCTGCATGCTGGACGGCAGAACCGCATCTTCCTTCAGGTTGCGGCTGGTGGCGGAGCGGTCGCTGCGCAGATTGTGCAGGGCCTTGAAAAGGCCCGAGGAGGCATCCGAAACCAGCAGGATCCGGTTGGTCACCGCGAGCCGTCCCCAGGAATTCCAGGCGCTGACGCTCAGCAACCCGGTCATGCAGACGGCCATCAAAACGATGACCGACTTGATCAGTGAAGACACCGTAAAGCGATCGAGCATGACAACCCCCAAAGCAATCCCGCCCACATAGCCAAAAAAGGGTAAATTTTTAGACAGCGGAACTGCCATTGCCGGGATGAAAGCACTGACGCTGCCGGTATAAAGCGCTGATGCTGCTGGTATATTGCAAGGGGTTCCGCGCAGGGAACCAGTGGGGTGTCTGTGCGTTGAGGGTGCACCGCCAACGCTCTTTCGCTCCTTTCTCGCGTGTATCAGGGGGAACTTACATGCTCATCAGTGCGCTTGTGACCTTTTTGGTCGTCATTCTGATTTTATATCTCGTTAACCTGTTGCCGCTCGACGGCCGCGCCAAACAGATCGTCCGCATCATCGTGATCATTCTGGGCGTGTTGTCGCTGCTCAAATATATCGCGGTATTTTAGCGGCTCGGTCTTTCCGGCATCTCACGAGAAAGCCCCGGCTTGTGACCGGGGCTTTTTTACTCGGATCGTTCGAACCGACGTTTCAAACCATCCTACTTGAGCGTCCTGAACCAGTCGTCCACGTCCTTGTGGATCTGGTCCTTGGCGAAGCCGTAGCGTTGCTGCAACTTGCCTTCGAGCTGTTCGCGGCGGCCTTCGATTACGTTGAGGTCGTCATCGGTGAGTTTGCCCCACTTCTCTTTCGCCTTCCCCTTGATCTGTTTCCAATTACCTTCGACCTGGTTCCAATCCATCGTCCTCTCCTGTCTTGGGAAGACCGATTAACGATAGCGATGTCCGATCGTTCCGACGGCGGCTGCGACCTTTCAGCCCGCCGCCTTGGCCTCGCGGCGCCGTGCGGTGAGAATGTATTCGGTGTAGCCGTTGGGCTGTTCGCGTCCCTTGAAGACCAGATCACAGGCCGCCTTGAAGGCTGTGCCATCGAAGGCGGGAGCCATCGGCCGGTACAAGGAATCGCCCTTGTTCTGGCCGTCCACCACCACGGCCATGCGCTTGAGCGAATCCATTACCTGTTCCCGGGTGACGACGCCCTGCAGCAGCCAATTCGCCAGATGCTGGCTCGAGATGCGCAAGGTGGCGCGATCTTCCATCAGGCCGATATCATGGATATCCGGCACCTTCGAGCAGCCGACGCCCTGGTCGATCCAGCGCACCACATAACCGAGAATGCCCTGGCAATTGTTGTCGATCTCCTGACGCACGTCATCAGGCGCCCAGTTCGATTTCGAGACCGGGATCGTGAGGATGTCGGACAGTTTGGCGCGCGGGCCGCCCTTCGCGAGTTCCTGCTGACGCGC
This sequence comes from Bradyrhizobium sp., assembly GCA_035483915.1. GTDB lineage: Bacteria > Pseudomonadota > Alphaproteobacteria > Rhizobiales > Xanthobacteraceae > Bradyrhizobium. Next base: position 12,288 of record DATHPL010000339.1, on the reverse strand, counting down.
CAGTACATTGACCTGATGATAATGCAGCGCATGCAGCGTCGCCGCGGTCGGCGACGGCACCCATGCCGTGGTGGCGCCGGCCTGCGGATGCGCGATCTTTTGCGCGAGCATATCCGCCATCATGTCGGGCGCCGCCCACATGCCCTTGCCGATCTGCGCGTGGCCCGGCAGGCTGTCGATCAGGCCGTTGTCGACGTTGGAATCTTCATAGGCCTTGATCCAGGGCTGCGCCTTCATATCGTTCTTGCGGATCATGGGACCGGCTTCGATCGAGGTGTGGATCTCGTCGCCGGTGCGGTCGAGGAAGCCGGTATTGATGAAGCAGATGCGCTTCAAGGCTTGCTGGATGCAGGCCTTGAGGTTGACCGTGGTGCGGCGTTCCTCGTCCATGATGCCGACCTTCAGGGTGTTTTCCGGCAAGGACAGCATCTTCTCGACGCGCGCGAACAGCTCGCAGGTCAGCGCCACTTCATCCGGTCCGTGCATCTTCGGCTTGACGATATAGACCGAGCCCGTGCGGCTGTTGCGCAGGCCCGAGTTTCCCTTGATGTCATGGATCGCGAGCAGGCCGGTGACGGCCGCGTCCAGAATGCCTTCCGGAATCTCCTCGCTGGCGGCATCGAGCACTGCATCGGTGAACATGTGGTGGCCGACATTGCGGATCAACAATAAGCTACGCCCGTGCAGCTTGAGCTCCTTGCCGTCAGGCGTCGTGTAGACGCGGTCCGGATTGAGCGCGCGCTTTAACGTCTTGCCGCCCTTCTCGAAGTCGGCGGAGAGCGTGCCGTTCATCAGGCCGAGCGTGTTGCGATAGACCAGCACCTTGTCTTCGGCGTCGACGGTTGCGACGCTGTCTTCCATGTCGAGGATCGTGCTGACGGCCGCTTCCAGAATCACATCGGCCACACCAGCGGAGTCGTCCTTGCCGATCATGTGGCTGCGGTCGATCCTGATCTCGATATGCAGTCCGTTGTTGACGAGAAGAATGGCCGATGGCGCGGCGGCATCGCCAACGAAGCCTTCGAACTGATTGTTGGATTTCAGCGCCGTGGCGTTGCCGCTCTTAAGCTTGACCGCGAGCTTGCCGCTGATGACGCTGTAGGAAACCACATCGGTGTGGCTGCCGGTGGCAAGCGGAACGGCGGAATCGAGGAAGCTCTTGGCCTTCGCCACCACCTTGTCGCCGCGCGCCTTGTTAAAACCCTTGCCGGCTTCGCTCGGATCGTGCGGGATCGCATCGGTGCCGTAAAACGCGTCGTAAAGGCTGCCCCAGCGCGCGTTCGCGGCATTCAGCGCATAGCGCGCATTGGTCAGCGGCACCACGAGCTGCGGTCCGCAAATCTTGCCGATCTCCTCGTCAACATTGATCGTCTCGACCTTATGTGTCGCCGGTTCCGGCAAGAGATAGCCGATCTCCTTCAGAAAGGCGGTATAGGCCTTAAGGTCGAGCGGCTTGCCCTTGTTGGCGCGGTGCCAGTCGTCGATCTTGGCCTGCAAAGAGTCGCGGAACGCCAGGAGCTGGCGATTCTTCGGCCCCAGATCGCGCACGATGGCAGCCAGTCCCGCCCAAAACGCGTCGGGCGCAATCCCGGTTTTCGCGGCGGCCTCTTTGGCGATGAAGTCAAACAGGACGGGCGCAATCTTCAATCCGTGGGCGTCGATACGATTCATGATGGATTTTTCTCGCAACAGGCAGCGCCGCCGGGCGCCGTCTTTAAGGGATTTTCGAGGCAAAAAACGCGCCAGCAGGCGCGAAGGTTCGACGGCCTTTTAGCGCCAAAGTGCACCGCAAGAAAAGCCCTTGAATGGCTTATGAGGCGATCAGGCGCGGCTCAAATATTGGCTGCTAGATCAATGACTTCTTCGAACAATACGCCGGTCGTCACCAGCATGTGTTCGATTGCCCCGGCAGCCTCGCTGACCGAGCTTGTCGAGGTATCGATGATAAGCTCGCTATGGAGCGGCGGCTGGTAGTCGTTGCCGATGCCGGTAAAGGCCGGCAGGGCTCCCGTTCGCGCCTTGGCGTAATGCCCCTTCGGATCGCGGCTCTCGCAGATTTCGGCCGGTGTCGCGACGTAGATCTCGCGAAAAGCGGTGTCGGCGATCTGGCGCGCGGCGGCGCGATCTTCGCGCGAGGGCGATACCGCCGCGACGATGGCGATGTGTCCATTGCGTGCCAGATGGGTGGCGACTTCGGCAAGCCTTCGAATATTCTCGCTGCGGTCGCTCGCCGAGAAGCCGAGGTCGCGGTTGAGGCCGGCACGCAAGGTGTCGCCGTCGAGCAGGATCGGCGAGCCGCCCCTGCCGAACACGGCACGTTCGAGCGCCCGCGCCAGCGTCGATTTTCCGGAGCCGGGCAATCCCGTCAGCCAGACCACGGCGCCGTGGTGGTGGTTGCGCGCCGAGCGTTCGTCCGGGCGCAGCGCCGATTCCACCGGCACGATATTGATCGGAACCGCACGTTGTCCGGCATCCACCGACAGCACCAGCCCGCCGCCGGCGATGCGACCCTGGACCTCGATCACCAGCCGCCCGGTCCTGGGATTATCGACATAGGCATCGGCGGCGACCGGCTGCGCCAGCGCGATATCGATCTCGCCAACATGGTTGCGCGCGATCGACTGGGTCTCGACGCTCGCCAGTTCACCGGGGTCGACCGCCTTCTCGATCGCGACAACGCTGGCGCGGCTCTCGCGCGTGCCAAGCCGCACCAGGATCTGCTCGCCTTTGACAAGTGGCTTGTCGTGAAGCCAGAAAATCCGCGCGTGGATTCGTCTGGTTTCGCGCGGGGCCGATCCGGTGTGGGCGATGACATCGCCGCGTTCGACAAACAGCTCACGATCGAGCGTGATGCCGACCGAGCGGCCCGCGGTCTGGGCGCCTTTGAGTGGCGTCACCGGCCAGCTTTCAACGCTCTTGATTTTCGCGATCTTGCCCGCGGGCATGATGACGATCTCGTCGCCGCTCGCCAGGTTGCCGGACTCGATCCGGCCGGCGACGATACGGCGATCGTCGAACTTGTAGATCGCTTGCACCGGCAGCCGCAGGGCAAGCTGTTCCGCGGGCCGTGCCGGCTCGAGCTGATCGAGCGCATCGATCACGGTCGGGCCATCGTACCAACTCGCCCGCGGCGACAGCGCGGCGACGCCATCGCCGTCGCGAGCCGAGATCGGGATCACCGCAAGCGGCGTGACGCCAAGACCGGTCAGATGCGTGGAAATCTCGTCTCGAATTTCTGCAAAGCGCGCGGCGCTGAAGTCGACCCGGTCCATCTTGTTGACGACGACCGCGACCTGTTTGACGCCCAGAAGATGCAGGAGATAGCCGTGGCGCCGGGTCTGGTCACGCACGCCCTCCAGCGCATCGACGATCAGAAGCGCGCCGTCGGCCTGCGCCGCGCCGGTGATCATGTTGCGCAAGAACTCGGCGTGACCGGGCGCATCGATCAGCACCACCTCGCGCGAACGGGTGCGGAATCGAATTTGCGTCGTGTCGATGGTGATGCCCTGGTCGCGCTCGGTTTGCAGAGCATCGAGCAGGAACGACCACTCGAACGGCATGCCTCGCCGTGCGCTGACCGCTTTCAACATCTCGAGCTTGCCTTCAGGCAGGCTGCCGGTTTCATGCAGGAGCCGGCCGACCAGTGTCGATTTGCCGTGATCGACATGGCCGACGATGACGATGCGCACCTGCGGGCGGGTCGTTCCGTTCGGCGTCGCCGACGGCTCAGCGGGGATAATCATGTTCATGGAGGGCTCGACGCAATATTTTTTACAGATAACCCGCAACACGCAGGCGCTCGAAGGCGTCTTCGGTCTCGTGGTCGAGCGCGCGCCCCGAGCGCTCCGGCACCTGGGTGCGCTCAAGCTCGATCAGGATTTCTTCAATGCTCGCGGCAGCCGAATCGACCGGAAACGTGATGTCGGAATCGCCGAGCGAGCGATAACGCTTGCCGCCTTTGGCGAGATAAAGCGGAATGATCGGGATGTTTTCGCGCTTCGTATAGGCCCATATGTCGGCTTCGGTCCAATGCAGGATCGGGTGAATACGCAAATGCGCACCCGGCGGCGGGGAGGCGTTGAACTGGTCCCAGAATTCCGGCGGCTGGTCGCGAACGTCCCATCCGCCCTCAGTGCCGCGCGGCGAGAACACCCGCTCCTTGGCGCGCGTGGCCTCTTCGTCGCGGCGAATACCGGCGATCAATCCGTCAAAGCCGTATTTGGCGAGGGCAAGCTTGAGGCCTTCGGTCTTGCGCGCGGCCGAACGCGCCGCCGGCGGCAAGGTCGGATCGATGGCATCGATCGGCGGGCAGGGCTCTACCTTCAGATCCAGGCCCCATTCCTTGCCGAAGGTGTCGCGAAACGCGTACATCTCCGGAAATTTCTTGCCGGTATCGACATGCAAGGCCGGAAACGGCACGCGGCCGAAGAACGCCTTGCGTGCGAGCCAGATCATTACATTGGAGTCCTTGCCGAGGGACCACAGCAGCGCCAGCTTCTTCAGCCGCGCGAAGGCTTCGCGAAAAATGTAGATGCTTTGCGCCTCGAGGGCATCGAGGTGGTCCATCGAGGGGCCTTGCGGCCCTGTCTGGCTTGAATTTTGCGTGGTTAAGACGACGTTATCCGAGATGGCAGGATGCACTCCTTCGTGCGCGTAACCCTGTTCAAGAAGATGCATCTACCGACCCTTGGTCTTGCGAAGCGAAAATTCTATATTTGCGTCACTCAAGAGAAGAAATAATTTTCTCTTTGCGGGTATTTAGTGACACATATATAGAAAATAATTCCAGTCAACTCGGAAGTTCCGGAGACGACGATCGGATGCGGTTCCTGCCGGTATTCCTCGATCTGCAGCGCGGCGTAGTGATGCTTGTTGGCTCGGGCGAACTCGTCCGCGCCAAGTTGCGCCTGCTTGCGTCCGCCGGCGCTCGCATTCGCTGGTATGCCACCGACGGCGATTACGACGTCGCTGGCCTTGGTACGGATGAAACATCGCGGATCGAGCTCGCCGCGGGCGATCCGCTGACGGCTGAGTTGAGCGGCGTGATCGCGGTTTTGTGCGCGGGTGCGGGTGACCTCGGCCCAGTGATGTCGGCGCGCGCAAGCGCAGTGGGTTTGCCCGTCAATGTGATGGACGATCTCGAACATTCCACGTTCATCTTTCCGGCCATCGTCGATCGCGGTGATGTCGTGGTTGCGGTTGGCACCGGCGGCGCCTCGCCGGTAGTGGCGCGACGGGTACGTGAGCGCATCGAAGCGATGCTGCCCGCCCGGATCGGCGAACTCGCAGGGCTCATTGGCCGCTGGCGCAAGGCGATCCACGATCGGATCCCGGAATTCGCGCTACGACGCCGTTTCTGGGAGCGCGTGGTCGATGGTCCGATCGGCGCGCTTGTATTGGCCGGACGCGCGGACGAGGCCGAAGCGGCCTTGAAGGATATCGGTGATGCTTCTGCCTTTGCCGGCAGCCTGCCGTCGGGCGAAGCGGAAGGCCGGGTCACTCTGGTCGGTGCCGGCCCCGGCGATCCGGACTTGCTCACCGTCAAGGCGTTGCGCGCGTTGCAGGATGCCGACGTGATTTTCTATGACGAACTGGTGGCGGGCGAAATTCTCGACCGTGCGCGTCGCGATGCGGCCCGCATCCCGGTTGGCCGGCGCGTCGGCAAACCGGGCATCGGTCAGGACGCCATCAACGAACTGTTGATCGAGGCCGCGCGGGCGGGCCGGCGTGTGGTACGACTCAAGGGCGGCGATCCCTTTATCTTCGGCCGCGGCGGCGAGGAAATCGATGCGCTGCGCCAGGCGGGCGTCGCCTATTCGGTCATTCCCGGAATCACCGCAGGTCTAGGAGCGGCCGCGCAATTCGAGGTGCCGCTTACCTTCCGCCACGAAGCGCTGCGCATCACATTCCTGACCGCGCACAAGGCCAGGGACGCCGAGGCTGTCGACTGGTCGACCCTGACTGACGTCAAGATGACGATCGTGGTCTACATGGGGATGACTGCAGCTCCGTCAGTGCGGACCGGCTTGCTGGCCGCGGGGCGTTCGCCGCAGACGCCCGTCGGCGTGTTCGCGCGCGTGACGCGAAAAGACGCATCGGCCGCGATCGGCACCCTTGATGAACTGCCCGATCTCGTCGAAAAGATCGCGGGCGGTCCCGCCGTTCTCATTATTGGTGACGTGGTCGCGCATGCCGCGCCTTCGCGCCATCAAGAACTCACCCAACTCGCCTCTTATTTTCAGGTCGCCGCCGAATGACATCACCGCTCGAACAAAAGATCCGGATCACCGGTCCATCGATCGTTACCGCCAACCGCACCTTCGATGGCGCGGTGGTTTATCGCAATGGCGCCCATGGCTGGTCGACTGACCTTGCGGAAGCCGCGATCGTTCGCAATGCCGAGGAGGCGCGCGCGCTTCTGGTCGAGGCGGTCGCCGACGATGTCGGCGCCGTCGGCCCCTATATTGCGCCGGTCGAGATATCAGATGACGGCAAGATCAAGCCCGGCAATCTGCGCGAACGCATTCGCCTCAAGGGTCTCACCATCGATCTTCTTCCAATTTCGGCATAAGGCCAATCCGCCATGTACGCGTATGACGAACTCGATCGAACGCTCATCAACGAACGCGTTGAGGAGTTTCGTGACCAGGTAAAACGCCGCTTGTCCGGCGAACTCACCGAAGACGAATTCAAGATGCTGCGGTTGCAGAACGGCGTCTATCTGCAATTGCACGCCTATATGTTCCGCGTTGCGATTCCCTACGGCACGCTGTCGTCACAACAGTTGCGGCGCCTGGCGCATGTGGCGCGGAAATACGACCGCGGCTATGGGCATTTCACCACGCGGCAGAACATCCAGTTCAACTGGATCAAGCTCGCCGAACTGCCGGACGCGCTCGGCGATCTTGCCGAAGTCGGCATCCATGCGATGCAGACCTCGGGCAATAATACGCGCAACGTTACGTCTGATCAGTGGGCGGGCGTGGCGCCGGGCGAAATCGAGGATCCCCGCATCTGGTCGGAATTGTTGCGGCAATATACGACGCTGCATCCGGAGTTCTCTTTCCTGCCGCGCAAGTTCAAATTCGCGATCACGGCTTCTGCGCACGACCGCGCCGCGATCAAGATTCACGATATCGGGCTGCGGCTGCACCGGAATGTGCAAGGCGAGATCGGCTTTGAGGTGCTGGTCGGCGGCGGGTTGGGCCGCACGCCCTTTATCGGCAAGACCATCAAGCCGTTCGTCCGCGGCCGCGACCTCCTGAGCTATGTCGAGGCGATCCTGCGCGTCTACAACCAGTATGGCCGCCGCGATAACATTTATAAAGCACGCATCAAGATCCTGGTGCACGAGCTCGGCATCGAGAAGTTCGCCGCCGAGGTCGAGGAGGAATGGCGCGCGATGGGCGACAGCGCGTTGGCGGTGGATGACGCCGTTATCGAGGACATCCGCTCGCGCTTCACCTATCCGGCTTACGAGAAGCTGCCGCACATGCCGGAAGAACTGAAGAAGGCGGCGCACGACCCGCCGTTCGAGCGCTGGCGGCGCAACTCGGTCTTCACGCACAAGGTGCAGGGCTATGCGATCGTGACGCTGTCGCTCAAGCCCGTGGGCGGACCGCCGGGCGATGCCACTGCCGACCAGATGGATGCGCTTGCCGATCTCGCCGACAAATATTCATTCGGTGAAATCCGTGTCGGCCACGAGCAGAACCTCGCGCTGCCCCATGTCGCCAAGCGCGACCTTCCCGCGCTGTGGAAGGCGCTCGACAAGCTCGGGTTGGCTACGCCCAACGTCAACCTGGTCTCCGACATCATCGCCTGTCCGGGACTGGATTATTGTTCGCTGGCCAATGCGCGTTCGATTCCGATTGCGCAGGAGTTGACCCGCCGTTTTGCCAACCACGATACCGCGGAACTGATCGGCCGGCTGCATATCAACATTTCCGGCTGCATCAACGCCTGCGGCCACCATCATGTCGGCCATATCGGCATTTTGGGCGTCGAGAAGAACGGCGAGGAATTTTATCAGATCACGATCGGCGGCCGTGCCGACGAGAACGCCGAACTTGGTGTCCTGATCGGCCCCGCCGTGGCTTACGGCGAAGTCGCCGACGTGGTCGAAGATATCGTTGAAGCCTATCTGGCGCTGCGCGAGCGTCCCGACGAACTCTTCGTCGACACGGTAAAGCGGCTCGGCGTCGAACCTTTCAGGGAGCGGGTCTATGCCACTCGTTAAGAACGGCAAGATCGCCGCCGATATTTTCGTTCACGTTCCGGATGACGCCGAACTGCCCCAGGGTGGCGCAGTGTTGGTTTCGGCCGCGCGGTTTCTCGAAGATCCGAAAGCCCTTTTGGCGAGGATGGGAGAACTCGGGGTGATCTGGCCGAACAATCGCGATCTCGACGATCTCCTGCCTTATCTCGATCGGCTCGCGGCGGTCGCACTGGTGTTTCCAACCTTTCGCGATGGTCGCGCCTATAGTCAGGCCCGGCTTTTGCGCGAGCGACATGGCTATGCCGGCGAATTGCGTGCCACCGGACAGGTGTTACGCGATCAGTTCCTGTTCATGCTGCGCGCGGGCTTTGACGCTCTCGAAGTCAAGAAGGAAAGCGACGCTGAAGCTTTCGCACTCACCGCCAAGCGCTATTCGGTGTTCTATCAGCCGACTGGCGACGGCCGGATCACCGCGCTTAACCGGCGAATGCAGCAACGCCATTCGGAGAGCGCGCGCTAGTGAGACCTCTCGCTGAGCGGATGCGCGAGGACGTGTCTGCGACCGAAAAGGCCGAAGCGCTCGACGAAATGCTTCGTCACGCGACGCCGCCGGAAGTGATCGAGGGCGCCCTGCGCGCTGTCGGCCGCGAGCGGCTGGCAGTCGTTTCATCCTTCGGCACGGAATCCGCGGCATTGCTCAAGGTCATGGCCGATGTCGATCCGGCAATCCCCGTGATCTTTCTCGATACGGGCTGGCTGTTTGAGGAGACGCTCAGCTATCGCGATACGCTGATCGCAAGACTGGGCTTGCGCGATGTGCGCACGATCACGCCGCAGGACGAGGCGCTGCGCCGCGAGGACGCAAATCGCGAATTGTGGTTCTCCGATCCCGACGCGTGCTGCCGGATTCGCAAAGTGGAGCCGTTGAAGCGTGCGCTTGCGCCATTTGACGGCTGGATCAACGGACGCAAACGCTTCCAGGGTGGTTTGCGTACCCAGATTCCGGTGGTCGAGGCCGAAGGGGCCAGGCTGAAATTCAACCCGTTTGCAAAGATCACGCGCACCGACATCGAGGCGATCCATGCACAGGCGGGGCCGCCGCCGCACCCGCTCGTGACGTCAGGTTTTCTGTCGGTTGGCTGCATGCCTTGCAGCAGCCGCGCGGAGCCCGGCGAGGACGCCCGCGACAGCCGCTGGCGCGGCCGATCCAAGACGGAATGCGGCATCCATCTCGCCAAGACCTCCTAGGCCTGCAAGCCAGCCAGCCTGAAAAAAGCCGCGCCGTTCACCTTTCAGCCACGGTTGGCGTGCAACAACCGCCCCTCAGACCTGTCGGGGGACGTTCCATTGATGCGCGCCTGGGTCGCGATGATCGGGCTATCGGTGCTGGGCGGCTGCGCGTCGGAAGCACCGATCGAGCAGCCCAGCATGTATTTGAACATGGCCGAAGGCGCCAAGCTCGATTCCCAGGCTGCGGCTTCGATGATCTCGCTCTACCGCAAGAATAACGGTCTCGGTGCCGTGGTGATCGACCCCGAATTGATGAGGATCGCGGAGGGCCAGTCCCAGGCCATGGCGAGCCGCAACAAGCTCGATCACGATGTGAAGGCACCACTGCCCAAGCGCTTGCAAGCGGCCGGATACAAGGCAACGATTGCGGTCGAAAACGTATCAGCCGGGTACCACACCCTGGCCGAGGCGTTTTCCGGCTGGCGCGACTCGCCGCCGCACCGGGCAAATATGCTTCAAATGGGTGTCACAAAAATGGGCATTGCGGCAAGCTATGCTCCGAACACCAAGTATAAGGTGTTCTGGACGCTCATACTTGCATCGACCGAACCGCGCGAGCAAATCGGTATACCGGTTACCGGCCTCACCGAGTGATGCGGGCTCGAACTGGCGTCATGGCTCCGACATTCGTATGATGTCGTTCTGACATTCGTACGATGTCGCGGAAGTAACGAATGTCCAAACTTAAGAGTTACTGGAAACATATCGTTACCCCTGGTCCTTTCGATTTAGCACTCGAAAAATGGCTGCCGCGAGGGGATGCGAATGTTAGAGTTGGACCGCTAGAGCGATGATGGATTCTGCCAATCCCGCGCCGGCAACGACGCCAGCAAAAGCACAGCGTGTTCTCGTCCTTCAGGGCGGTGGCGCGCTTGGTTCATATCAGGCCGGCGCCTATCAGGCGCTTTGCCACTTCGATTTTGAGCCGGAATGGGTTGCCGGAATCTCGATCGGGGCGATCAATGCCGCGATCATTGCCGGAAATGAGCCGGCAAAGCGTATCGCCCGGCTGAAGGAATTTTGGGAGATGGTTTCTTCCGGGACGCCGTGGGTCCCGGTGCCGATCACCAAGGGAGATCGGGAGCGCTCGCTCTATAATGAAACCAGCGCAGCGCTGGTTGCGACCTTCGGCACGCCCGGCTTCTTCGCCCCGCGCGTGCCGCCGGCGCCGTTGTGGCCGAAGGGCAGCCATGAGGCGCAGAGTTTTTACGACACCGCTCCGTTAAGAAAGACGCTGGAGCTGCTTGTCGACTTCGACCGCATCAACGACCTGAAGTGCCGCCTCAGCGTCGGGGCGGTGGGTGTGACCACGGGCAATTTGAAATATTTCGACAATGTCGAATTCAACAAGCTCGGCAAGCGGCTTGGCCCGGAGCACATCATGGCGTCGGGTGCGCTCCCTCCCGGCTTTCCTTCAATTGTCATCGACGGCGAGCATTATTGGGACGGCGGCATCGCCTCCAATACGCCGCTCGATTATGTGCTGGACATGGAAACCAAAAACGACCTTCTGATCTTCCAGGTCGACCTCTTCAGTGCCCGCGGGCAGTTGCCGGAATCGATGCTGGAGGCGGCCGAACGCGAGAAGGATATTCGCTACTCCAGCCGCACGCGCATGAACACCGACAAGAACCGTCAGATTCACAACGCCCGCAGGGCGGTCCGCGATCTGATCGATAAATTGCCCGACGATCTCAAGAGCGATCCTTCGGCGGTGCTTTTGCGCGAGGCGGCCAAGGAAAACACCGTCACCGTGGTGCATTTGATTTACCGCAGCAAAAATTACGAGTCGGGCTCGAAGGATTACGATTTTTCACGTGTTGCCATGGTCGAGCATTGGGGCGCCGGCGTTCGCGACGTCCACCGCTCGATGCAGCACGAGGACTGGCTGGAGCGGCCGCAATCCGGCGAGACCATGGTGACCTACGATCTCTCGGGCGAAGAAAATCCCCCACAAAGGAGTAACCGAAATGACTGATCTGAAAGGCAAGACGGCGGTAGTGACGGGTTCGACTTCGGGCATCGGGCTGGCTTATGCCCGGGCGTTCGCCAGCGCCGGCGCCAACGTCGTGATCAACGGCTTCGGGGCGCCCGCCGATATCGAAAAGGAGCGTTCGGCCATCGAGACCGACTACAAGGTCAAGGCGGCGTATTCGGCGGCCGACATGACCAAGCCCGGCGAGATCGCCGACATGATCGCGCTCGGCGAAAAGACCTTCGGCTCGGTCGACATCCTGGTCAACAACGCCGGCATCCAGTTCGTTTCGCCGATCGAGGAATTTCCGATCGAAAAATGGGACGCGATCATCGCGATCAACCTGTCGTCGGCGTTCCACGGCATTCGCGCCGCCATTCCCGTCATGAAGAAGCGTGGCTGGGGCCGCATCATCAATACCGCTTCCGCCCACTCGCTGGTGGCCTCGCCCTTCAAGTCAGCCTATGTCTCGGCCAAGCACGGCATCGCCGGCCTCACCAAGACCGCGGCCCTTGAGCTTGCGACCTTCAAGATCACCTGCAACTGCATCAGTCCCGGCTACGTCTGGACGCCGCTGGTCGAGCACCAGATTCCGGAAACGATGAAGGCGCGAAACATGACCAAGGAACAGGTCATCAAGGACGTGCTGCTGGACGCGCAGCCGACCAAGGAATTCGTGACCTCCGAGCAGGTTGCGGCGCTCGCGTTGTTCCTGTGCAGCGACGATGCCGCGCAAATCACCGGCGCCAATCTCTCGATCGACGGCGGCTGGACCGCGGAGTAATCCTCCTGTCATGCCCGGACT
>DATHPL010000338.1:0-8876 GCA_035483915.1 Bradyrhizobium sp. | reverse complement strand
ATCACAGACCCGCTCTGCCGCGGATACGCTTCTGCAATCCATTGATCTTGCGGTTGCTGCCGAGGAATTGGGCGCCGATGGCGCCTATTTCCGTGTCCACCACTTCGCGCGTCAGCTCGCCTCGCCCTTCCCGTTGCTGGCCGCGGTCGGCGCCAAGACCAGCCGGATCGAGATCGGCACCGCTGTCATCGACATGCGCTATGAAAACCCGCTCTACATGATCGAGGACGCGGGCTCCGCCGACCTGATCTCGCGCGGTCGTTTGCAGCTTGGCATCAGCCGAGGCTCACCTGAGCAAGTGATCGATGGCTGGCGGCATTTCGGATATCAACCGGCCGAGGACCAGGACGATGCTGCCATGGGGCGGCGGCATGCGGAGGTGTTTCTCGATCTCTTGCGCGGCCAGGGCTTCGCGCAGCCGAATCCGCGCCCGATGTTTCCAAATCCACCCGGCCTCTTGCGCCTCGAACCAATTTCAGAAGGCTTGCGCGATCGCATCTGGTGGGGCGCCGGTTCGAACGCGACGGCGGTCTGGGCGGCGAAAATCGGCATGAACTTGCAGAGTTCGACGCTGAAGAACGACGAGACCGGCGAGCCGTTTCACGTCCAGCAAGCAAAGCAGATCCGTGCCTATCGAGCTGCATGGAAGGAAGCCGGTCACACCCGCGAGCCGCGTGTCTCTGTCAGCCGCAGCATTTTCGCGCTGGTGGATGATCGCGACCGCGCCTATTTCGGCGGCGGACAAGACGACGACCACATCGGATTCATCGATCCAAAGACGCGAGCGATCTTCGGCCGCAGCTATGCCGCCGAACCGCCAGCGCTCATTGAGCAGCTCAAACAAGACGAAGCGATCGCGGAAGCCGACACGCTGTTACTCACTGTCCCCAACCAACTCGGCGTTGACTACAACGCGCATGTGATCAAAGCGATTTTGACGCACATCGCGCCCGCGCTCGGATGGCGATGATGGCGGACTAATCCACATTGCCGCCACACATCAGCTCGTAGTGCGGCAAAAAAGCGCGCTCGGAAACCGATCCGGCGCACACCCGCGATTCCATTGCGATGGTGCGGTTCCATCATGTTGCACAAACGCCACGCGCTCGGGAAAAGCGGCGACGGCTCGTTCAAAGTTAACAAACAGCCAATATCTTGTTTTCACGATGCGGTCCGCATCCGAGGTTCCATAACCCTGACAGTTCGCGGCAAGGGCTATCGTCGCGCCTATTGTGGAGGTCAACGTGAAGAGGCTTTTTATCTCGGCCGCGGCCGTCATCGTGTTCGCGACGGCGGCTCATGCCGATGAGTTGACTGACATCCAAGCTCAGGCCAAGCAACTACGCGAACAGAACGCGGCAATGATCAAGCGTCTCGCTGATCTTGAAAAGCGTCAAAAGGCTCTCGAGAACCAGAAGCCGGCCATCAATCCCGTCGACGCGATGGCAGCCGACTTGCCTTACAAGGCCGCGGTCAAGGCCAAGCCGGCGGAAGAAGATGACGGCATCTGCATCAAGGGCATCTGCGTCTACGGCAACTTCGACATGGGCGTGCAGTATGCCCAGCATAGCGCGGGACTGAACGCTCTCGCCGCCGCGCCGCTCGGTACCATAATTTCGAAGAACGCGGCCGGTGCTTATTTCGGCGTCGGACCCAACCAGATGAGCAACTCGTTCATCGGTCTGCGCGGCAAGCAGGAAATCGCGGACAATCTCTACGCGGTGTTCAACCTGCAGACCCTGTTCAACGTGTTTAGCGGCATTAACGCCAACGGCATCGGATCCGTCGCCCAGAATAACGGCTTGACGACGAACGTCCTGGCTCAGAACTCGTTTGCCGACTCCTCGAAGGGCGGCCAGATGTTCAACGGTGCCGCCTATTTCGGTCTCAGTTCACCGACCTACGGTACCTTCACCATGGGCCGTCAAGCCGCCCTGAGTTCGGACCTCCTCGCCAACTACGACCCGCTCGCCGGTTCGAACTCCTGGTCGCTGCTTGCCTTCCAGGGCGCGAACGGCGGTGGCGGCGACACCGAGGACCGTATCTTCGACAACTCCTACGAATACCGGGTGAACGTCGGACCGGTGCGTTTCGCGGTTGAAGCCCAACTCCGCAACGGCGGCAACAGTTCTACCGGCAACGCCTTCCAGGGAGATATCGGTTTCGACTACATGGGCTTCTCGATCGATTTCCTCGGCGGCCACATCGAAGATGCCGTCTCCTCAAGCCCACTGTCGGCATCACAGCTTGCGACAGCCGTTAACACCGTTAGTTCCGGTAACGGTTTGCTTTCGGTGACCGTGTCCGACAACACCGTCTTCAGTGTCGGTGCGAAATACACGATCGGGCCGTGGAAGTTCTCCGGTGGCTATGAGCACATCAGCTTCGCCAACCCGAACAACCCGCTCAATCCCGGCGCGTTCGTGACCGGCGGATATATCGCCGGTGTCGTGAACAACACCAACTTCACCAACGACAAGATCCTGCAGACGGCGTGGATCGGCGTCAGATACTCGATCATGACGTCCCTCGATATTACCGGCGCCTATTACCACCAGTGGCAGAACAGCTTTGCCACCGGCGCCAATGCCGGCTGTACCGACGCAAGAGCGACGCAATGCTCCGGCACTTTGGACATGGTCTCGCTGGTCCTCGATTGGCGGTTTGCCAAACACATGGACGTATACGCCGGCGTGGCGTGGTCGCAGGTACAGAACGGGCTCGCGAGCGGCTTCCTGCAGGCGAACGGAACGCCGACCGGCGGTACGATCGTGGGTGGCCCCAACAAGGCCTCTACATACGATCCCGGTGTCGGTCTGCGGTATCAGTTCTGACGGTTAGCCTTGGTGGACTGCTGGAGCGACTCGCCAACGAGAGGCGAATCGATCTGAGATATACCGCGGCGTCATACAAAGGCACTCAATCCCGTAATGGACTTTCCAACGATCAATGTGTTCATCTCCCTTGTGCCCTCGTAGGAGTAGATCGCTTCGGCGTCGGCGACGAACCGGCCGATATGGTTCTCGAGAAGAATGCCATTGCCGCCAAGCAATTCGCGCGCATAGCCGACGGTTTCGCGGCACTTGACCGTACAGAATGCCTTCGCGAGCGACGCATGCTCATCTCGCATCACGCCTTCGTCCTGTAGCTGAGCGAGACGCAGCATCATCGCCTGGGTCGACGTGACGTTACCCAACATACGCACCAGCAGATCCTGCACGAGCTGGAAGCCGCCAATGGGCCTTCCGAACTGCGTCCGCTCCGTTGCATAGCGGAGCGCATGCTCGTAGGCGCCCATCTGGCAGCCTACGGCGAACCAAGCCACGCCCGTGCGCGTCATCCTCAGAACCTTGGCGGTGTCCTTGAACGAGTTCGCGTTCTGCAGGCGGTCGGCTTCCGGGACACGGCAATCAGTCAAGGTGATCAGGCCGTTCTGCACGACTCTCAACGCCATCTTGGTCTTGATCTTCTCCACGGAAAACCCGGGATTATCCTTTCCCACCACGAAGCCCTTGACCTGTTTCGAACCTTCCTCCTTCGCCCAGATCACATTGATGTCGGCGAAGGTCGAATTGCCGATCCATTTCTTCTGGCCGTTGAGGATCCAGCTCTCGCCTTCACGGCGGCATGTCGTCATCATTCCACCCGACGTGGCCGACCCCACCAAAGGCTCCGTCAGGCCGAACGAACCGATCTTCTCAAAGCGCATCATCGGCGGCAGCCAGCGCTGTTTCTGTTGCTCATCTCCGCAAAGATAGATTGACCCGGCTGAAAGACCCGTATGCACGCCCCAGAAGGTCGCGACCGACGCATCGACACGCGCCAATTCCATCGCAACAAGACCGTTCAGAAGCCAGCTGCCGCCGGCAGCGCCATATCCCTGGTAGCCCGCCCCGCCGATACCGACTTCGGCCATCCTCGGGATGATTTCGAAGGGAAACGCATCCCGGCTCCAGTAATCCTCGATGACAGGTGCAACCACCTCTTCGGTGAACTCGCGAACACGCTTGAGCAGCGCCCGCCCACTCTCGTTCAGCACGGCGGCGATCCTGTAGAAGTCGCCTTCGACGGGAGGCGGCGCATAGTCCGGTTTTCCGGTCATTTCTGTCTGCTGGGTCACCATCGGTTACTCCCTGCGCTAGCGCGGCCCGCCTGTGTCACCATTTCCTTGCTGCGCCTGGGCGTCGCGCCCTCCTCCAAGCGTCGGAACGAAACCTCTGATCCAGCCGGCCATTCGTGACAGCGGTGACGATGGCTCGACCTGCCTGCTCGCATCAGTCAGAAAGGCCTCGATCATGGCGGCGGTTTTCGCCGGCTGCGTCACAAAGAACAGGTGCCCGTCATCGACCATCTGAAGCTCGGCACCCGGGATCAGAGCCGCGAGGATGTGACCATTGATCGGTGGGACCAGCGGATCGTCGCGCCCCATCAGCACGAGTGTCGGCTGCGGCAGCGACCACAACCACGGCAGACTGCTCCAACCCGCCACGGCAAGAAGCTGGTACAGGTAGCTGAGATTACGCGCGCCATGCATCGTTGCCGCATGCCGGCCGATCAGTGATGGATCGCTGCGAAAAGCTCCTCCGTAAATGTCTGCCGCTATCCTGTTCATGTAGTCCCTGTCGGTGTAACGCCGTGGCGTCGCCATTTTCCACAACACGGAGGGACTCGCCGGCACCATCGTGAAACCCGGCGCCGTGGCAGCGAGCACCAGCCGCCGGCACAGTTTTGGATATTGATGCGCAAACTGCTGCGCGATGCCACCGCCCCAGGAGACGCCGGCGACGTCGATCTCTGCGTAACCAAGCTCAGCCACGAGACCGGCGCCAAGCCGCGCCAGCTTCGACGGCCGATACGGCAACAGCGACCTGGGCGAACCGCCGACGCCGGGAACGTCAAAGATAATTGCCGTCGTGTTCTCGAGTGCTTCCAGGAACGGCTTCGCCAATTCCCAGTTGGCGCCTATTCCGTTGAACAGCAGCAGCGGCGGCTGCCGGTCGCTGCCGTGTCTGATGGCGACCTGGAGCAACTGCCCGTCGATGACGATCTGCCGCGCTTCGACCTCCGGCGCCGCGCCAGGTCTCACTCTTGCAGGATCGTCAGTCAAAGACGTAAGTCCCGGGAGCTGCAGCGAGGACGGGATGGCGTTCGCTCCCCAACGACACAGGCGCCGCAACTTCGTCGCCCGATCGCGCCTGCAGCCAATCGCGCCAGTCGAGCCACCAGCTTCCCTTTCGCTTCTCGGCAGCGGCCACGAACGCATCCGGACCGGATGGATTGACTGTCCCGATCATGAAGGAGGCCTTCGGATTGGTCGGCGGATTGAGTAGGCTCTGCAGGTGACCGCTGTTCGAAAGCACGAAGGTCGTCCCCTCGCCCATGATCTGAGCGGTCTTGTGCACACCCTTCCAGGGCGTGATGTGGTCGGTCACTCCGGCGACGACGTAGCTGTCGGCCTTAATCCTGCTCATGTCGATCGTCTTGCCGTTCAACGCGAGCTTTCCGGTATTGACGAACGGATTCGTGAAATAGAGATCGAGGTAATCGCCATGCAGGCCGGCCGGAAGCCGGGTCGTGTCGGCGTTCCAGTACAGGATATCGAAGGCCGGCGGCTGGTTGCCGAGCAAATAGTTGTTGACCCAATAGTTCCAGATCAGATCGTTTGGCCTCATCCACGCAAACATCCGCGCCAGTTCGTGGCCATCGACCATGCCGCGCAAACGGGACGCTTCCTTGGCCGCGCTCATCGTGTCTGGCGTCATCAGGCAGCCGAAGGCGCTTTCGTCGGCGGTGTTCGGGTCGAGCAGGCAGACCGCGAGCACCATGTTCCTGATCTTCCGTTGCTCAGCACTTCCGAGAGTCGCGAAATAGGCGGTCGAGGTGATGCCTCCGGAACACGATCCCATCATCGAAATATCGTCACTGCCGGTCAGGTCCCGCGCGACGTCGACGGCTTCATCAAGTGCCGCAACATAGGTATCGAGCCCCCATTCGCGATGCGCCGCCGTGGGATTACGCCAACTGATGCAGAACACCTGAATGCCGCTGTCGAGTAGGAAGCGGACCATGCTTTTGTCCGGCGACAGATCCAGCGCGTAATATTTGTTGATCTGCGGCGGTGTGATGACGAGCGGCCGCTTTCTGACGTTCGGCGTCGTCGGCGCATATTGTATCAGCTCCAGCAATTCGTTTCGGAACACCACTCCCCCCGGCGTGGTCGCCAGGGTTTCGCCGACCTTGAAGGCGCTCTGATCCACCATCGACGGCATGCCGCCGTTCTTCGCGAGATCATCGAGATAGTTCTGCAGTCCGGACCACAGGCTTCGGCCGCCGGTATCAACGAATTTGCGCACCGCCGCCGGGTTGGTCAGCATTGCATTGGTCGGAGCTACGGCATCGATCAGGATTTCCGTAACTAGATGCGCCCTTGCCTTGTCGACCTCGCTCAGGCTCGACTTGTCGATCAGACCGATGACTGCATCGCCCCATGCGAGATATGCCTTGAGCAATCCACTATGAAGGGCACTCTCCTTCCAGGTGGGGTCGGAGAATCGCCGGTCACCGGCTTTGGGTGCACGCTCCGACTTGCCGGAGGCGATAGAGCCGAGTTCACCGAGAAAAGAGAGCCATTGCTCGGTAGCAACCTTCGGCTCGTTGACGACCGCCTTGAACAGAGTGCCTGCACTATCGAGCAGATCCTGCCCCCGGATGCCGACCAGCGGATTGAGCGACAGCGTGTTTCGGGATGCGGCTTCGGAGATCCCTTCCATGGACGGAGATGATTCACGCTGTTCGGAGTTCATGGCCGACCTTCTCCCTTGGCAGGAATCAGAAGCGCCAGCGTTTCGGCGATCAATGCCGGTTTTTCCGATCCTTCGACTTCCATCGTGTTCAGGGTCTTCATGACCACCTGCCCGCCTTCCCTCGGCTCGATCCCGACGAGCACGACGCGTAACCTCACGCGCGCGCCGGCAGGCACCGGCGCCAGAAAACGAACCTTGTCGATCCCGTAATTGAGGCCCGCGGCGGCGTCCCTCGGGATGACGCCAACCTCCATCGAAAGCGGCGCCACCATCGCGAGCGCCAGATATCCATGTGCGATCGGACCGCGGAAAGGAGATTCCCGCTTCGCTCTTTCAACGTCGACATGAATCCATTGGCGATCGCCGGTGCAGGACGCAAACGTGTCGATGCGCGGCTGATCTATCGTGACCCAATCGGAAACACCGAGTTCCTGCCCGACTCGATCGCTCAAACCAGCAAGGGTTAAGTTGCTCACGTTTCCTCCTCGACCTTTTTGTTGTGCCCGAATGGCTACATGCCGCCGTACCGCTCGCGCAGCTCCTTCTTGTTGATCTTGCCGACGCTTGTCTTGGGAATGCTGTCGATGAACAGGATCTTTTCCGGAATCCCGTATTTCGAGATGATGCCCTGGTCGGCAAACGTCTTGAGGTGGTTCTTGATGACCGCGTCACTGACGCCATTCGCATCGGAGGGCCGTTTGACCACGAGCGCGAGCGGCCGCTCGCCCCATCTGTCGTCCTTGACGCCGATCACGGCTACCTCGGCAACGCCGGCGCATTGCGAGATCAGATCCTCGATCTGCAGCGACGATACCCACTCACCGCCGGTCTTGATCACGTCCTTGATACGGTCGGTGATATGCACATAGCCATTTGGGTCGACCACGGCGATATCGCTGGTGTGCAAATAGCCCCCGACCCAGAGCTGCTCGGAGCCTTCAGGGTTGTTGAAATAACCCTGGGTGAGCCAAGGCGCCCTTAGCACGATCTCGCCGGCCGACTTGCCGTCATGCGGCACGCTGTTCATGTCGGGATCGACGATGCGCAGATCAACCAGCGGCCCGGCAATGCCGGCTTTGGCGCGGAACTCAACCTCGCCGTCGGGATCGCCGGTCAAGTCCTTCGATCGGACGTGCGACACCGCGGCCAGTGGGCCGGTCTCCGACATCCCGTAACCTGCGAAAATGTCGATACCCGCGGCAAGCGCGCGCTTCGCCAACGCCTTCGGCAACGCCGAACCGCCGATCACCATCTTGAGGCCCTCGAGATCCGCATTTGCCGCGGCCGCTGCGTCGAGCAGCATCTGCAGGATGGTCGGCACGCCGTGGGTGAAGGTGACACCCTCGCTCTTGATCAGCCTGACCAGCATCGCGGGTTCGTAGCGACCGGGATAGACCTGCTTGACGCCGGCGAGCGTCGCGGACCAGGGAAAGCCCCAGGCGTGGACGTGAAACATCGGCGTAATCGGCATGTAGACGTCATCACGCGAAAAGCGCCCCTGCAGTCCCGCCATACCGAACAGCGCCAACCCGCAGATCGAGTGCAACACGAGCTGCCGGTGGCTGTAATAGACCCCCTTGGGCAGTCCGGTCGTGCCGGTCGTGTAGAAAGTGGTCGCTTGGGTATTCTCGTCGAAATCAGGAAACTCGTAGTCAGGTGCAGCCACAGCAAGCAGGCTCTCATATTCGCCGACGAAGGACAGACTGCCAGTCTGCGGCGCAGGTCGGTCCGACATCACGATCAGCCGTTTGACCTTCGGCAATTGGGCCTTCATCCCCTCCACCAGTCCGACGAACTCATCGTTGACCAAAAGCGTCGAGGCACCAGCGTGATCAATTGTGTAGGCGATCTGTTCGGGTGACAGACGGACATTCACCGTCTGCAACACGGCGCCCATCATCGGGATCGCGAAGAAAGCTTCGAGAAATCGGTGGCTGTCCCAATCGAGCACGCCCACGGTGTCACCGGGCGCAACCCCCGCTTTGCTCAGCGCCGACGCGAGACGGCCTATCCTCTCCTTGATCTGGAGATAGGTGAAGCGCCTCAGATCGCGGTAGACGACCTCCTGATTCG
>DATHPL010000337.1:0-2236 GCA_035483915.1 Bradyrhizobium sp. | reverse complement strand
CCTGATGAACCTCGTCAACGAAGCCGCGCTCACCGCCGCACGGCGCAACAAGCGCATGGTGACGCAGGCCGAGTTCGAAGAGGCCAAGGACAAGGTCATGATGGGCGCCGAGCGCAAGTCGCTGGTCATGACCGAGGAAGAAAAGATGCTGACCGCCTATCACGAAGGCGGCCACGCCATCGTCGGCCTCAACGTCATCGCGACCGACCCGATCCACAAGGCGACGATCATTCCGCGTGGTCGTGCGCTCGGCATGGTGATGCAGTTGCCGGAACGCGACAAGCTGTCGATGTCGCTGGAGCAGATGACCTCGCGACTCGCCATCATGATGGGCGGCCGTGTCGCCGAAGAACTGGTGTTCGGCCGCGAGAAAGTCACTTCGGGCGCTTCTTCCGATATCGAGCAGGCGACGCGGCTGGCGCGCATGATGGTAACCCGCTGGGGTCTGTCCCAAGAACTCGGCACCGTGTCCTACGGTGAGAACCAGGACGAGGTGTTCCTGGGGATGTCGGTGTCGCGCACTCAGAACGCGTCGGAGGCGACGGTTCAGAAGATCGACAGCGAGATCAAGCGGCTGGTCGAAGAAGGTTACCAGCAGGCGACCAAGATTCTGACCGAGAAGCGCGCCGATCTGGAAGCCCTCGCCAAGGGTCTTCTGGAATACGAAACGCTCACCGGCGATGAGATCATGGATCTCCTGAAGGGCAAGAAGCCGAACCGCGAGTCGGTGCTCGAACCGACGACCCCGCGCGCTTCCGCCGTGCCGCCGGCTGGCAAGCCGCGTCCGCGTCCAGACCCGGATCCCGGACTGGAGCCGCAGCCGCAGGCATAAGCCGCTTGCGACCGTAGCCTTGGGTAAATCAGTTGTGCAGAAGCTCGGCATCAAGCCGGGCTTTTGTATTTTTGTCGACGGCGCGCCGTCAGCCTATGGCGCCATCGTCGGCCCGTTGCCCGCGGACGTCACGGTCACAGCCGCACCAAAGCCATCTCTCGACATGGTGCATCTGTTCGCGATGCAGTCGAAGGGGCTTGCCGCGAAGCTACGCCGCTACCGCACGGCCATCGCGCCGGACGGCACGATCTGGGTCTCGTGGCCGAAAAAATCTTCGGGCATCGCCAGCGATCTGACGGATGTCGTCGTGCGCGACACCGCGCTTCCGCTTGGCCTCGTCGATACCAAAGTGTGCGCCATCGACGACATCTGGTCCGGCCTCAAGTTCGTGATTCCGAAAGACCAGCGATAGGCGCATGCCCTTCCTCATAAGGACAGGATGACGCAGGCAGCGTTGGCGGGCTTCCTTGGCTCGGGACTTGCTTAAAATAATCTGTCAGTCTTGGAGCACGAACTTCGAAAAGTGGGCACCAGCACAGGAACTGCCGATGTCAGGTAACACGAGCGCCTCCCCCGTCATCGCCGTGCCGAATGCCGACGCCAAGCTCTACAATCACGACCTCGCGCCTGTTGCGCCCGCGGGCCGCACCTGGGGTGTGTTCAGCATCTTCGCTATGTGGATGTCGGATGTGCATTCGGTCGGCGGCTATACCTTTGCGGCGAGCCTTTTCTTTCTCGGTCTGACGGGTTGGGAGGTGCTGCTGGCGATGGTGGTGGGCATTACCATCGTCTATTTTCTGATGAATCTGATCGGGCGTCCGTCATTGAAGTACGGCACGCCATTTCCGGTCGTGGCACGGATGGCGTTCGGCGTGATGGGCGCCAACATTGCCGCAGGCCTGCGCGGCATCGTTGGAATCGTCTGGTACGGCGTTCAGACCTATTTTGCTTCCAAGGCTGTGCAGGCGCTGGTGTTGACGTTTTACCCGGGCGCGGAAGCCTGGACGCATTCAGGCTTTGCCGGCCTCACGGCGCTGGGATGGGCGAGCTTCCTGTTCATGTGGCTGTTCCAGCTTCTGATCTTCCTCAACGGCATGGAGACGATCCGCAAGTTCATCGATTTCTGCGGACCCGTGGTCTACATCGTGATGTTCGCGCTCGCGATCTGGATCGTGACGCAAACCGGTGCTTCCAGCCTGTCGTTGCAGTTGAGCCCGCGGGCCGAGGGGTCCGCGATCGGGCATATGGCCAATGCGACCATGTTGATCGTTGCCTACTTCGCCGCACTGCTGCTCAACTTCGGCGACTTCTCCCGTTTTGCGAAAGACGAACGGTCGATGAAAGTGGGGAATTTCCTCGGCCTTCCCGTCAACTTCATTGTCTTTGCGATCATCACGGTGATCG
>DATHPL010000336.1:0-10761 GCA_035483915.1 Bradyrhizobium sp. | reverse complement strand
GCG
This sequence comes from Bradyrhizobium sp., assembly GCA_035483915.1. Taxonomy (GTDB): domain Bacteria; phylum Pseudomonadota; class Alphaproteobacteria; order Rhizobiales; family Xanthobacteraceae; genus Bradyrhizobium. Next base: position 10,758 of record DATHPL010000336.1, on the reverse strand, counting down.
GGCGTTATAGGCAAACGCACTGTTCGGATCGAGTCTGATCGCCTGATTGGCGTCGGCCAGGCCCTCTTCGAACTGTCGAAGACCGGTGGATGCAATCGCCCGGAGCCCCAGCAATGGCACATCATTCGGCTTCAGCTTGAGAAAACTGTCAGCGTCCGCGCGGCTTTCGGCCCAGCGGCCGAGAGCAAGAAACGATGCTGCGCGCAGCCGTAGTGCTGCTTCATCATTGGGATTCGCACTCAGCATCCGATTGAGAAGTGCGATCGCATCGGCATATTTAGCCTGCTTGATCAGTTGCAGCGCCTGCACGGCGGACGGCGTTGGCGTCGCCGCGACCGGAGGTAGCGGCGCTCCGGACCCGGCCGCAGGCGGCGCGGGAGTCACGGTGGGTGCCGCGGCCACGCCGGGAGACACGGCCGGAGCGGCTGGCGTACCGTGCACCTTGGCGAGTTCGGTCTGCATCGCCACCGCTGAAGCGCGCTGCTGCTGCAGACCTTTGTTGTCGGGCGTAAACGACAAAAGCTTGTCGAAATCGGCGATGGCACGGGTGTAGTCGTTCTTGGCGATGAAGAGCTGGGCACGTGCATAGTAGGCGGCGCGCTCGGTTTGCGGCGCCTGCGCGATCGCACGCGAAAAATCGTCGATTGCACGGTCGATGTCACCCTTGCGGCGATAGACCTGTCCACGCCAGTAAAACCCGTTCTGCACCGTCGCGCTCATCGACAGTGCGCCATTGAGGTCGTTCAGCGCCTGGTCGAGCTGGCCGGTCTCGACCTCGACACGCCCGCGTCCGACATAGGCTTGCGCGTAGTCCTGACGCTGCGCGATCGCCTCGTTGAAATCGGCAAGCGCCTCGGCCCAGGCTTTCTGCTCGGCCCGCAGGAACCCGCGTGAAGTCAGCATCTGCGGATTTTTCGGTTCGAGTTCGACCGCATGGTTATAATCGGCGAGCGCCGCATCGAGCTTGCCGGCGCGCTGGCGTGCATAGGCACGGGCAACGAGCGCGCCGACCGACTGCGAATTGAGTTGAAGGGCGGCTTCCGCATCGGCCACGCCCGCATCGAACTTGCCGCGGCTGGTGGAGAAGCGCGAGCGGGCGATATAGGCTTTGACACGATCCTCGGCCGGCCGCTGCGCGTCATCGAGGACCGCCGTGCAGGCAGCCTCGGTCTTGTCCACGAGCGGCCCGGTGCAGTCCTCAAAGTCGCCGGCGCGGGCCTGTCCTGCTCCCCAGCACAACGCGATCAGCGGAAGCGATGCCAGCACCGGCAAACGAAAGGACGACATCTCGCAAATCCGTTTTTTGAAATTCACGCGCCTTTCAGCGCGAAATGGCAGCCGAGCCTGAATTCACAACCGCCGCGAGCATATTGCCAGATTCAAAGCCGCTGTCGATGATAAGGTGCCGGCTTGTGATCAAAGGGTTGAGAATTTCGTAACCGAACCGGCCCCGGTGCGACCTGTTGCATCGGCTACCGGCATCGGTCCAAATGCAGCGATCTGGACAATCTGAGAGAGTGCGGAGCGACACCACCTATGGACAAGGGCATCTTCGAAGGGCTGAAGGTTCTGGATTGCGCGAGCTTCATCGCGGCGCCCGCCGCCGCCACCGTGCTGTCGGATTTCGGCGCCGAAGTGATCAAGATCGAGCCGCCGGGAACCGGCGATCCCTATCGGCTTTTGCCAAAACTGCCGGGTTATCCGATCAGTGAGCATAATTTCGCCTGGCTGCTCGAAGCACGGAACAAACGAAGCCTGGCGCTCGACCTCGCCAGGCCGGAAGGCCGCGAGGTGCTGTATCGGCTGGCCGCCGAGGCCGATGTTTTCATCACCAATTTTCCGCCTGGGGTGCGCAAGCGCCTCGGCATCACCTATGAAGATATCAAGCCCAAGAATGCGCGCCTGATCTACGCTTCCTTCACCGGCTATGGCGAAACGGGCGCGGAGGCCGACAAGCCGGGCTTCGACAGCAACGCCTATTGGGCGCGATCGGGCCTGATGGACATGGTGCGCGCCGACGAGAATACGACGCCAGCGCGTTCGACGCCGGGCATGGGCGACCACCCTTGCGCAATGGCGCTCTATGGGGCGATCGTCACCGCGCTCTACAAGCGCGAACGATCAGGCGAAGGTTCGCATGTATCGTCGAACCTGATGGCGAACGGCCTGTGGGCGGCAGGAACTCTGGCGCAGGCCAAATTATGCGGCGCTAAGTTTCAGGAGCGGCGGCCGCGCGACCGGGCACTGAATGCGGTCGTCAACCACTATCGCTGCAAGGATGGCCGCTGGCTGATCCTGTCGCTGCTCAGCGAAGAGCGGCAATGGCCGGCGCTCGCCCGCTGCCTGGGCCGCGAAGACCTGGTCAATGACGCCAGATTTGCCACCAAGGCCGACCGCCATGCGCGCTCGATCGAGCTGATCGCGATTTTCGACCAGATCTTTGCGACAAAAGACCTTGCCGAATGGCGGGTCGCTCTCGACGGCAACGGCCTCGTGTTCGGAGTGGTCGGCATTCTCGACGATATTCCCGGAGATCGCCAGATGATCGAAACCGAGGCGCTGGTGCCGTTTGAAAACGACACGATGCTCACGATCAATAGCCCGATCTGGGTCGACGGCAGCGCGAAGGTCAAACCCAAGCGCCCGCCTGAGATCGGCGAACACAGCGAGGAAATCTTGCGTGAGGCCGGCTACAACGAGGCATCGATCCGGAATTTGAAAGCATCCGGCGCCGTGGCGTAGGGGTAACGAGAATGCCGAGCTACCGACTGCATTACTTTCCGGAATCCGGCAACAGCTACAAGCTGGCGCTGATGCTGACTTTGTGCGGCCAGAGTTTTGAGCCGGTCTGGACCGATTTCGCCGGCGGCGTGACACGAACGGCCGAGTGGCGGCAGACCGTCAACGAGATGGGCGAAATCCCGGTGCTGGAAGAAGACGCCGTGCGGTTGACCCAGACCGCGCCGATCCTGCTCAAGCTCGCCGAGCAATATGGCCGCTTCGGCGGCGACAGCGCGGAAGAAAAATTCGAAGTGCTGCGCTGGCTATTCTGGGACAACCACAAGCTCTCAGGCTACATGGCGACCTATCGCTTCCTGCGCACCTTCACGCCGACGCCCGACCCGAGTGTTTTGAAATTCCTGCGCAAGCGCCTCGATGATTTCCTCGGCATTCTGGAGCGGCATCTGCAACATAATGATTTTGCCGCGGGAGAGAGGCCCACGATCGCGGATATCTCGATGATCGCCTACCTGCACTATCCGGGCGACGAGACCGGATATGATTTCAAGACCAGCCATCCCGCGATCGATCGCTGGTTGCAACGCGTCGCCGCCTTGCCGGGCTGGCGCCCGGCCTACGATCTGCTGCCGGGCAAACGCCTGACGCATTACGTTTGAACCGAGCCTGGCGCCCGGCCTATTGGTTGTGAAGCAATACCCAGCCGAACGCCGCCAGCCCGATGATCACGGCAACCGCAACCGCCCAGACGCTGACACGGATGGAACTGGTGGTCTGCCGCGCGCTTTCATTGGCCGCGATCTCGCGATTGCGTTCCTTGCTTTCCCCGGTCGGATCGGTCACGGCGTAACTCCCCAGCGTGGCTGCGTCCGCAAGCCTACCCTACGCACCGGCCCGCGTCACCGCCTCCAGCGGCGGCGCGGAAGCGCGAATACCCCCACCGCTTTCGCCTAACCTCGCCAACCGGCCCAGCGAAAACGCCGCCAGCGCCGCGCAGAGCGCCGCCGTAGCCGCGGCCACAAACACTTCGCCTGCGCTCCAGTTCAGGCTGAGCAGGACACCGCCCACCAGCGGACCGACAATCGAGCCGACGCGTCCCACACCCAGCGCCCAGCCGACACCGGTCGCGCGGATCGACGTTGGATAGAATCCGGCGGCGAGCGCATTGGCGGCGATCTGGCCGCCGACAATGCAAAAGCCGGCGACAAAGATCGCAAGCGTGACCAGGATGGCCGAATGTCCGAGCTGGCCGATCGCGCCGACCGCAAACACCGCGACGAAATAGACCAGCGCCAGCGCGCGAAACGAAAAGCGATCGATGATGCTGCCGAGCGCGAACGTGCCGACCACGCCCCCGACCTGCAACATCGAGCCGATTGCTGCGGCTTCGGAGATCGAGGCGCCGAGATCGTTGAGCACGGTCGGCAGCCAATTCGACAGGAAGTAGATATCGAGCAGGCTCATGAAGAACACCACCCACAATAGCAGCGTGGCGAGCGTTCTTCCGCCCCTGAAGAGATGCTGGACTGGAATGCCTTTCAATGCCGGTTCGTCGACGATAAAGCGGCAGCCTTCGGCAAAAACCGCCTTCGCATTGACTGATGTCAAAAGCTCCGCGACGCGCGCATCGGCGCGACCAGTCAATGCCAGGAACCGCACGGATTCCGGCAACCGCCATGCCAGGATCGGCACCAGGACGAGCGGCGCAGCGCCGCCGGCGACAAAGACCGATCGCCAGCCGAACTGCGGAATCAACGCTGCGGCCAATAGCCCGCCGAGCGCAGCCCCAATTGAAAAGCCGACGAACATCACCATCACCATGGTAGCGCGGCGGCGATGCGGGCTGAACTCGGAAGTGAGCGCAATCGTGTTCGGCATCGCGCCGCCGAGGCCAAGGCCGGTCAGAAACCGGATCGCAAGCAGCGTATTCACGTCGTTGACGAACGAAGTGACCAGCGTGCCAATGCCGAACGCGAGCGTGGAGAAAATGATGATTTTCTTGCGCCCGATGCGATCCGCCAGTGGGCCGAACAGCAGCGCACCGATCATCAAACCGAACAAGCCCGCGCTGAACACGGGACCCAACGCGGCCTTGCCGACATTCCATTCCTTCGCGAGCGCCGGCGCGACATAACCGATGGCGGTAGTATCGAAGCCGTCGAGAAACAGGACTGTCGCGCAGATCAACAGCAATTTGACCTGAAAGGCGCCGACCGGCTGGGCATCGATGAACGCGGCGACATCGACGGTCGATGCGTCTCCTGCCGATGGGCCGGTCACGCGCGCAACGCTTCTTTGGAAAAACCCGCGATCTGCTTGTAGCTGTCGGACAGCGCGACCAGCTCGTCGTGGCTGATGACATCACCGATTGCCTTGAACGGCCGGTCATTGGTGCGTTGATAGACCTCACGCAGGATCGCGTCCGGCGGGTTCGTGCGATTGGTCAGAACCACGCGCGTCGTCGCCTCCAGCCGTTGCTTCTCATAGGCCGCAAACGCCGCGACGGGATCGTCATTGGCGATCAACGCTGTCGTCATCGCCCGCGTATCCAGGATCGCCTGGCCCGCGCCGTTGGAGCCGCGCGGCACCATCGGGTGTGCGGCATCCCCCAATAGTGTCACGCGGCCAAAGCTCCAGCGCGGCAGCGGGTCCTGATCGACCATCGGAAATTCCAGCACGCTGTCGGCGGCGCGGATGAAGGCGGGAACGTCGAGCCAGTCGAAATGCCAGTCGGCGAAGGCGCCGATGAAATCGTCGAGCGAGCCTGCGCGATTCCAGTCGCGCCGGCGATAGTTGGGCGTCTCGATTTCGGCGACCCAGTTGACGAGTTGCAGACCGTCACTTCCGGCCTCACGGATCGGATAGATCACCATCTTGCCATGCGACAGCCAGCCGGCGCGCGTCATGCTTGCGCCCGACAAAATCGGCTTCCACCGCGTGACGCCGCGCCACATGTTGACGCCGGAATAGCGCGGCTCGCCCTCATCGGGGAAAAACTGCCTGCGGATCACCGAATTGATGCCGTCGCAGGCAATCGCAGCGCGTCCCCGCACGCTCTTGCCGACGGCATCGCCGGAGCCGACCGCAAAATGCAGGGTGACGCCGTGGTCGTCCTGCTCGACGCCGACACAATGATGGTTGGTGAGAATACGATCTGCGCCGGCGCGACTCTTGAAGGCGTCCAGCAGCACCATTTGCAGGTCGCCGCGATGAATCGAGAACTGCGGATGGTCGTAGCCGGCCGCGCGCCCGAGTGGCTCCTGATAGATCAACTGGCCGAAACGGTTGAAGAAGGAGGCGTCCTTGGTCTGGATCGCCACCCGCGCCAGATCAGCCTCGAGGCCGAGCGCGGCGAGTTCCTTGGTGGCGTGTGGCAGGAGATTGACGCCGACGCCGACCGCGCGGATTTCCGGCGCGGACTCGAAGATGCGGCAGGGAATGTTGGCCGCATGCAGCGCCAGACCCAGGGTCAGGCCGCCGATGCCGCCACCGACGATCAGGATGTCGTCCATGTTTCCTCCCCGCATCCCTTGCTGGTTGCGTTGGCGCGATGAAACACGAACAGTGAGCTTACTGTCAATCTCGCCCGGGACGACAGAGCCCGTGTTCTACCGATTGCCGACGAAACACATGCCCATGCGCGAGGCCTCGCTCATGACCTGACAGGCGAGCCCCTTGGCGCAACTCCATGACACAAAACTGCGGTCGTTGTCGGCAACCTTGTCGCCGACCTTGGCATGCAAGCCATAGCAGTGCGCGCCCCAGCCGTCGTCATATTCGGTTCCAGCCAGCTCACCGCTGCCGCGCAATTGCGGCCGTTCCGAAAAGCCCCGGCTGTAGTCGACCTGTTTTCCGTCGCGGATTTCAGTCAGAATAGCGCGGCGGCGAACCTGGTCGCCGAAGAAGTGCGGCGAGGCCGGCACGATCAGCGTGTTGGACGGATTGGTCGCCATCCAGTCGACGCCGGGAAAATGAAACCCGCCGATGCCACGTGTCTGGTGACATCCGGCGCAGGTGATATCGTTGAGGCGGCGCTCGAAGCCGGCGACCGAACGAATGTTTTGCAAGCTGATGCCGCGCTCGGCGACTTTTTGCAGCGCTGTCACCACATCATCCGTCGAAAACAAAGGATTCTCCCCCTCGCCTTGCACGAGGCCGAAGGCCGGTTGCAACGCTGAGGCTGCGAAGCCGATCGGGGTTGGCGCGATCGCCGCTTTAGCGAGAAACTCCTTCGGGATCAGGACCGTGCCGAGATCGAATTCCTTGAGATGCAAGGGATCGAGCAGCCAGGCCTTGAAATCCCGGCGAAGTTTTTCATCCGCCAGCAAACGCTCGCGATCGATCTGGTCTTCCAGCGTCGCTTCCTCGAAAACTCTTGCTTGCGGATGATAGTCAAAGACCTTCAGCAGATAGTCGGTACGGAACTCGCGACCCGGCGACTGCGTTACGTGCGCGATCTGAAGGTTGGTTTCGATGCGCTCGATATTGTCAGGTCCGATCGAAACCAACGGTCCGTCATCGGACGTCAGTTTTTCGGCGAGCGCTGCGCCCGTCGCCGGCCAGTCGCCCGATTCCAGCCAGCGTCGGGCGATGGTCGCGCAGGTCAGCGGCGCGCCCTTGGCGTCAGCCTTGTCGGCTTTCGCCTTCAAAACCAGATTGAGCGTCATCGGCAGCCGCGCCGAGGCGCCGTGATCGCCGACCGGAGGCGCATCGATCTCGGTGAGGCGATAGATCAGGCGGATTTCGCCGCAACTCTCCGGCGCCACAAAAGCGCGGTCCATCCGATTGACGATACCGGAGAGAACGAAGCGGTTGGCCTGCGAATAAAGCTGGTCGCGGTCGAACAGCTGAAAGTCGAACTGCGGCCCGACGCCGATGGTCTCATTCGGAAACTCGGCCTTGTGCCGCTTTACGTATCGTTCGAATTCTTCGTCGAGCGATTTTCGGATTCCGGCGATGGCGGGTAACGCAAACAACGCGGCATCAGTGAGTGACCCGCCCGATGGCGGCGCTGACAGCATCCGCGCGAGGCCGAATGCCCCGCGATCGAGTTCACGCAAAGCAATGGGGTCGGTGATCGCCGCGCCACGCTCCAGCAAGGGCGCGCTGTGCGCAGCGCTCAGCGAGAGCAAGCCAGAGAGGAATGCGAAGGCGATGAGGAGGAAACGCAATGGTAGACCCATATCCTGACAAACACCGCGCCAAAGCCGGCATTCCAAGCCCTCAAGCGAAGGTGTGGTCAGGAAATAGACAAAAAAACGGCGGCTGTCTCATGACAACCGCCGCACTTTCACGTCACGGTGAGAACCGGAAAGATTTTTCAGCGTGCCACAATAAGGCCGCGGCTGGTCACAACCACCCAGCGTCCGTCCTGGCGGCGGATAGCGTCAACGCGGCCGAGACCCGGGATCATGTCGCCGGCATAGACTTCGTAGGTGCCGCGACGGCCGTCGATCAGGGCGCCACCATAGGCGACGTCGCGCAGCGCCCAATCCTCCAGCGTCGGCAACCGGCCGACTTCGGTCTTCGCGTCGATCTTGGCGTCTGTTTTAGATGCAGCCGGCGTTGCCGCGGCTTGCTGGGCGGGCGCGATCGAACCGGTGGTCTCTTTCGAGGCAGACGATGCGGCAGGGGCGGCGGCCGCGACCGCAGGCGCCGCAGCCGGGGCAGAACGCAGTCTGTCGACGGTTTCGCTGAGCTTGGCAATCTTGGCTGCCGGTTCGGCCTGCGCGCGCTCGACCTTGTCGAGACGCTCACTGGTCTTGTTGAACTGGTTCATGCTGAGTTTGGAGGTGTGCTCGAGGCCGGTCTTCAGCGCCTGGATGTCGGCGTCGATCCGCGACAACGACGCCTCAAGCGAGGTCGGGCTGGTGTTGCTGGCGACCTCGCTGCCACCGTGCATGAAGGTCGCGGTCGCGAACGCGCCGCCCAGCGCACCCGCCCCGATTGCCAGCGCCACCACGGCGGCGATCGCCGCGATCCGACGCTTGCCGAAGACGCTTTGGTGTTCGGCCGTCTCGGGCCCGGTATGGATGCCATGATCGGACCATGCCCGATCGCCCCGCGCCATCACGATGACCTTGCTGGGAGTCGACGACGTTTCTTCCCGTTTGGCCTCCGGCTTGGGCGCTTCCGCGCTCGCCTCGGCCTTCACGGCCTCGACTTTCGGCCCCTCGGCTTTTGGAGCTTCGGCTTTTGGGGGCTCGGCTTTTGGAAGCTCGGGCGCTACCGGCCCAAACATGGATGGCTCGGACACGGAAGGCTCCGGCGTGGAAGGCTCGGACGCCGTCACCGGCTCGTTGGACGTGCCGGCTGAATGGGAAACGCCTGCGCTGAGGGAACCGGATTCGCCGCCAATTGGCTCGGGGTGCTGGTCGCTCACGGTCAATTCTCCATTAAAGATTGACCATTTGGTAACTTTCATATCTTGCCAAATCCTTACCTGGCCGAGGGCTTACCGAAAATTTAGGAAATGGCGGTCCCGGTTTCGCAGGCTAGTTTCAGCGGAAAACCTCCCGCGCAACCCTCGCGAGGAACCCGCCCCCGGGCTAGCGACCGGTTTGCAGCGCCTGCTTTCCCGACTAACATGGCCCAAACGATGGGCGGGGGAGCTCATGACCATCGAGAAATGCATCAACGAATTTGATGTCGATCAGGTCATTTTCGAGGAAGGCTCGACCGGCCGCGAGCTGTTCGTCGTGCTCGACGGCCAGGTCGAGATCGCCAAGCTCCACGACGGGCGGAAGACCGTGATCGTCACCCTCGGCAAGGGCGAATTTTTCGGCGAAATGGCTGTTATCGACGGCTCGTCGCGTTCGGCGACCGCGATCGCGGCCGCGCCCAACACCCGCGTGATGCGGATCAACCACGCCCGCTTCGTCTATCTGGTCAGCCAGCAGCCGGCCTTCGCGCTGATGGTCATGGATGCGCTCAGCAAACGCTTGCGCGCCTCAAATGCGGTTACGTTCAAGGCGAGCAACCCATGAGCGATCGCAAGCCGAGCCCGTTTCCGGTGCTGCTCAATAACGACGTCTGTTCGCTGATTCAGGCCGCCGAGAACATCTACCAGATCCGTTTCAAGAACCGCGCTGCCAATGCCTATCTGGTGCGCGGCAAATTGCGCACCATCATGATCGATGTCGGGCTGTCGTCGAACTATCCGGCGCTACTGGAATGTTTGAACCATCTCGACTGCCCGCCGGGCAAGATCGACATGGTGATCCTGAGCCACGAACATCTCGATCACATCGGCGCGGCCTGGCATTTCAACGAAAGCCGCACCATCATCGCGGCGCATCGGCTGGCGGCCAACAAGATCATGCTGCGCGACGACTTCTCGATGCTGCGCAAGATGTTCAACGAGCCGAACGTGCCGATCAATGTCGACATCTGGCTCGAGGAAGGCAATCTGCTCGACCTCGGCGATTTTCGTCTCAATGTCATGTACACGCCGGGCCACACCTCGGCCTGCATCAGCCTGTTCGACCAGGACAAGGGGCTATTGTTTGCCGCCGACACGCTGATGCCCGGCGGCGTGATGGGCGGGGTGTTCGGCTCGGGCAGCATCAGCGATTACATCCAGTCGCTGGAGCGGCTGAAGGGCCTTGATTCGAAAATCCTGCTGTCGGGGCATGGGCGGCTATCCGATACACCGCAAGAGGACGTGCGGATCGCGATCCAGCGCTCGCATGCATTGTTGTCGGACACCGCGCAGTTGTTCGACGCGCTGGACGCGCGATCGAACTTCGAGCCGATCATGCAATCGGTGCGCGACCTCAATAAGCTCGACGACGGCTAGCGCATGATCCGGACCCGGTTGCCTCGCGTTTGACAGGCCACCTTCGGTCTGTTCAATGCATCCTGCCGTTGAAAAACAGAGGGGAGAACGCCGTGAAATTTTACGACTCGATCGGGCCCAATCCGCGCATCGTCCGCATCTTCATGGCGGAAAAGGGCATCGAGATTCCAAAACAGACCGTCGATCTGCGCGGCGGCGAAAACCGTCAGGCCGAACACCTC